>CALUYX010000008.1 GCA_944325115.1 Candidatus Gastranaerophilales bacterium
GCCAAGTGCGCGCGAGCGTGAGGACAGTGCCACAGAAAAGTAGAATGCTCAGCCTTATGGGGCATAAAGAGCGATTGTGCAACGGCGGGGTAAGAGCCCACCGCCGAAATCGTGAGGTTTCGGGCATGGTAAACCCCAATCGGATGCAAGTTTGAATTTGCAAGAAGAGTGCCTTTTCTCGTTTTGTTTTAACAAAAATTGCATAAAAAAACGCATTAGACAGATGATTATCTGAAAAACAGAATCCGGCTTATTGCAGGCTTTCCACCAAAACCCCAAAATACTTACACTATTTGTTTAGTGTTGTATTTTGGGGTTTTGGCAAAAGGATGTCGCTTCAGTTGTAGGCGAAGAATGAGCCATACAAATGAAGCGTGCGCAGGCGGCGTAGTAAAATCAAGTCTTGAAAAGACTTTGATTTTCAAGCCGACCAGAATGGCGTACGGGAAGGCGAGAAGCCTTGCCGCTAGCCCGCAACTGGACTGGTATCCAAAATGCTTACACTATTTGTTTAGTGTTGTATTTTGGGGTTTTGGCATAAGGATAAAGCTATTATATCCCCAGTCTGTCAATTAATTTTGACATGTTATTGTGCAAATTTTCAATTTGTGCTTGTTGAATAAAAATAAGGTCGCCAAATTCTTTTTCGTTTAAATCAGGAAAACAACCGCCGTTTAGTTCGGTTATTACTTTTGACAGTGTTCTTATCAAAGAAAAATCATTGTTTATTTTGTTTATTTCTTCTACTGAATTTATTTGCATAACTGCCCCTTTATCTTAAATGATATATATTCATAAATAATAATAAATATCCTTTAAAATAACATATTTAGATATTATCGTCAAATTGTGTACAAGATTGCTATAATTACATAATGGATATAAGAAACGAAGTTAAGTCTTTAATTTTTAGAGAGGGTTATTCTATAAAAAGAATTGCTTTTGAAATTTCACAGCTGCTTGGCAGAAATATAAGCGCAGATACGCTTTCTCACAAACTTATAAATAATACCTTGCGCTACCAAGAAGCTAAAGCTATAGCTGAGATTCTTGGTTATGAGTTAGAGTTTAAGAAAAAATAGGACAGTTTTTTAAAGTACGATATGAAGTTATGAACACAAGAGAAGAAATTAAAAGTTTGATATTTAAAGAGGGTAGAACAATAAATTTTATAGCAAGAGAACTCTCGAATAAATTTGGTAAGGAAATTACGCCCAATAATTTATCGCTTAAGCTTGCACGTGACACTCTTCGCTACAAAGAAGCAAAAGCCATAGCGGAGATTCTTGGTTATAAATTAGAATTTAGAAAATACTAAAAACCGCCCTTTTGGGGCGGTTAAATTTTATAGAGTTCCTGAAACTACGCTTTTTATTTCGGGGTCAGCTTTTAGAGTGTTATACTCTTGCTTAATTCTTGAAATAAAAGCTTTTGTTTCTTTAAAGGGTGGTACGCCATTGTACCTTGCAACATTCCCGGGACCTGCGTTGTAGGCTGCAAGAGCAAGGTCCATAGAGCCGTATTTTTTGTACATCATTTGATAGTACATGATTCCGCCTTTGATGTTTTCGTTTTGTACATGCGGATTTACGCCTAATCTGCGGGCTGTATCAGGCATAAGTTGAAATAAACCTATAGCGCCCGAGGGGTTTTTCTTATTGGGGTTGAAATTAGATTCAAGTTTTGCAATGCTTAGTGCTACAAAGGGGTCTACGCCCATTTTAAGTGCTGTTTGGGCAATTGCTTTTTGAACTTCTTGTGGCGATTGGGCTGCGTGAGCTTTGTCTGTGGTGCCGATTGCTAAGCAAAAGCACAGCAGCAAAGTTGCCATTAGCTTTTTCGTCATGGTTTCATCCTCTTATTCTCTTTTTTTTAAACAGGGTAGAAATCGTGTTTTGCTTACTTACTACACATTTTTATTCGCGAAACCGACATAACCCTAGTTTCATAACTACTATACAATAAAAATTAAATTTTGCAACCCCCCATGCAAAGTATAAAACCTGTAAACATAGACAGTGAAAGGAATAGCGCTATTACTACATATATAGAATATTGTTATATTTTGATATATTTTTTGGTTAAAAATTTAAAATTCTTGATTGTTTTAAGACTTTTTGATACCATTTTATTATTGAAAATTTAATATTTGGAGAAATGGCCGAGTGGCTGAAGGCGGCACCCTGCTAAGGTGTTATGTGGAGAATTCTGCATCGAGGGTTCGAATCCCTCTTTCTCCGATTTTAAACTCCCTTTTGGGGAGTTTTGTTTTAGGGATGAGAACCGAAGAAGAGGGTGAGAATCCTTCGACAAATCCAAAATCTTTGATTTTGTGATTTGACGAATGCAAATAGCGTAAAATTTCAAGGACGAAGTCCTATGAAATTAAGCGCTTGCCTCTATCTGGGATTTTTAAACTCCCTTTTAGGGAGTTTTGTTTATCTAAAAATCTTTGCTAAAAACCGTGTTCCAAAAAATACGGTTTTTTTGGTTGTTGTTTTGGGTGTATTCAAAAAACTACGATAAAACGGAATTAGCTTAGTTAAAGGCTATTTCTGATACCAGCTGCTACCAATGCAAAACATACTTTTTATTTTGATGTAGTGTTATCTTGTTTATTATCATTCAATTTATTAAATAAATTACTATTTACTAATTTATAAGCTAAAGAATTTTTTAAAAGCAAAGATTGACCCCCTGTTGCGATTATGTTCATAATGCCAAACTTTAATATACGAAGCGAAAGTTTATCTTCCAATTTATCAAGAGTATTGATTTTTCCAAATGCTCCAATTCCGCCTATAACGGCCCCAAAGGCTGTATCTTTCAAGAAATTTTTAATAGTATAATCTCCACTAACTTGATTTGTAGAAGCTTCAATTGCTCCAAGTCCGACTCTGGATAAAATACCTGTAAATAAAGAAAGAGCTATTCGCCCTTTTTTGTTGCAAGGGATTCTTGTTGTTCCCATTACCAACATACTGGAAAGAAAATTTAAAATCCCCCGAGAGATGCATGCTTGTTGCACTGCATATTTTTCAACAGCTTTTTTAGCTGTTTTTTCATCAATCTGTTTAATTTCTGATTTTTTAATAATATTTTCTACATTGGAAGAGCCGCTTTTCATTCCAAGAAGGTTTTTTAAGCTATCCCATTTTTTTGCAAACCACCCCTGATTTTTTTGAATTTTCTCAAAAGAGTCAGCCAAAGAAGTTTTGTTGGGAAAAGTATGTGACAGTTTAGAAACATCAAAATCTTTAAATGTTTTATCATTATCTAAAGATTTCTGCGTATTAAAATTTACGGGCTGAAAAGTCGTTTCCATTGTTCTTTCGATATGACTACCTAATATAATAAAAACTTTTTGCATTATTTTGTTGCCCAAACAAACCGTTTTAAATAGTTTGCAGGTTTAATTTATAATCAGACAGCAAAATTAATTGACCTGAAATTACTCTAAGTCATAAACTCTTTGCAGCC
Source organism: Candidatus Gastranaerophilales bacterium (assembly GCA_944325115.1). Lineage (GTDB taxonomy): Bacteria > Cyanobacteriota > Vampirovibrionia > Gastranaerophilales > Gastranaerophilaceae > Galligastranaerophilus. The sequence goes on from CALUYX010000008.1 coordinate 3,481, forward strand.
TGTTTTTGGGATGTTTGTTTAGGAGTGAGAAAATGTGCAGTTGTCAGGCTAACTTGTTAAACTGCTTATATTGCGGTTAAGATTTTATAAAAGTTGCCAACCTTAATTTTTTCTGTTGTATAATTAATGACAAAATAAAGGTCATGTTTTGTGCATTGATTATATGGAGGATTAATGCCCTCAAATGTTTTGGTTGCAATTAGAAATTTAATAAACAACCCTGTTGTTTCTATTGTGTCACATTATTCGGGTAGAAATAGAGTTAACGGGGTTGGTGATGCACTGGAAAAATATATAAAGGATTTATTTGCCGGAACCTTGCTTTGTGATGATGAATACCAAAAAATGCAAAGTTATCAAGAAGTTTTTTCATATACCGGCAATCAAAATAACCCTCCTGATATTATTTTAAAAGCTGGGGATTCAATTGAGGTTAAAAAAATTCAAAGTTCTGCAAATACATTGGCACTAAACAGTTCATATCCTAAAGACAAATTATATTCAGATAGTACAATGCTTACCGATGCTTGTAAAAGTTGTGAGGTGTGGGATGTTAAGGATATAGTATATGTTGTAGGCAGTGTGACAGATGAGAGCCTAAATGAGCTATGGTTTGTTTATGGCGATTGTTTTGCAGCAGATAAGTTAGTATACGAGAGGATTAAAAATACTGTTATAAGTGGCTTACATTCTATTTCTGATATTGAATTGGCTCAAACAAACGAGCTGGGTAAAGTGAAAAAAGTAGACCCCTTGGGTATAACAGACTTGAGGATTAGGGGTATGTGGTCAATATTTCATCCTAAGAAAGTTTTTGACTACTTATCAAAACAAAATATCTCCTCAGGCTTTAAATTTTATTGCATTATGAGGGAGGAAAAGTTTCAAAGTTTTTCTGATGAGGATAAAAATAATTTGTTTTCTCTTGCAGAAGGTAAAAATTTTTTTATAAGTGATGTATTTATAAAGAATCCAAATAACCCTGCGCAACTTATGCCTGCCAAGTTTATGGAGTTTTATCATGGATAAAAGAGTTGTAAGTTTATTCTCAGGTGCCGGCGGGCTGGATAAGGGTTTTGAAAAAGCCGGTTTTAATATAATTTGGGCAAACGAGTATGATTCATCAATATGGGAAACATTTGAGTATAATTTCCCTGATGCTGTTTTAGATAAAAGGAATGTAAGAAATGTTCCGTCTTTCGATATTCCGGAGTGCATAGGTATAATAGGTGGACCACCGTGTCAAAGCTGGAGCGAGGCAGGTGCATTGAGAGGAATAGAGGACGAGAGAGGACAGCTTTTTTATGAGTTTATAAGAATTTTAAGAGATAAAAAACCGTTGTTTTTTTTTGCGGAAAATGTTGAAGGTATGTTGGCCAAAAGACATGCAGAGGCTCTTTTAAATATAAAAAAGCTATTCAAAGATTCGGGATATAATTTGAGCTTTAATTTGATTAACGCAAAAGATTATAGTGTTCCCCAAGACAGAAAAAGGGTTATTTTTGTAGGCTATAGAAATGACCTGAATTTGACATTTGAATTTCCAAAAATACATGAATATAAACCGGTTTTAAAAGATGCTATATGGGACTTGCAAAAAACTGCAATTCCTGCAAAGGAAAAAAATTATACTAATGGAAGTGAGTGTATAATTCCTAATCATGAATATATGATTGGTGGCTTTTCAACAATATTTATGTCAAGAAATAGGGTTAGGGCTTGGGATGAGCCGTCTTTTACAATTCAAGCCGGCGGAAGACATGCGCCGCTGCATCCTCAAGCGCCTAAAATGATTTTTATAGAGAAAGATAAAAGAGAATTTGCAAAAGGTTTTGAGAATTTATACAGAAGGCTTTCGTTGCGTGAATGCGCGAGAATTCAAACTTTTCCTGATGATTTTATATTCAAATATAAAAATGTCACTGACGGCTATAAAATGGTTGGCAACGCTGTTCCTGTAAATATGGCTTACGCGCTTGCAAGTAAAATTATGGAAGATTTAGAGTTGTTGTTCGATGAAGCAGAAAAACAAGAAAAGCAGCTTGTAAATTTTTGATTATATTAACTACAAACACATAAGCATCTTTAGCACTTTTGACTGCTCAGGCGTTTTTGCCATCATAAGAGCAGTTTGTCCGTTTTTATCTTCTTGAGTAAGCATTGTAACAAGAGTGTCACTGTCAGGAACCGCATATGTCAGCGCAAAAGTTTGCTCAGGCGTTTTTGCCATCATAAGAGCATTTTGCCCGTTATTGTTTGTTTGTGTAAGTATTTCTATGAGTGTTTTTTTATTTGGCACATCGCAAAGCAGAGCTTTTGTTTCTGCGGCATTTTCCGCTAACATAAGTGCATTGTTACCTTTTTTGTCTGTTTGAGTGTACATAATTTCAAGGGTTTGTTTATCTGGCGCGGCTTTTTTAAGAACTTTTACCTGCTCGGGGCTTCTTAGCCACATTAGTGCATTTCTTCCGTTATTGTCCGCCTCTGTAAGTATTTTTTTAAGTTTATCTTCATCTTTTATGGCTTCTGTTATGGCAAGTGTTTGCTGGGCTGATTTTGACCAAGTAAGTACATTGCCTCCGTTTTTATCCTTTTGAGAGAGCATTTTATTTAGAGTTTCTTCATTTGGTGCCGCTTTAATTAACGCCCTTGTTTGCTCCTCGCTATGCGCTCTCATTAGTGCATTGCAGCCGCTTTTATCTGATTGAGTCAATATTTTTATAAGTGTTTTTTTATCAGGTGCCGCCTTAATTAACGCCCTTGTCTGCTCGGGTGTTTTTGCCCACATTAGCGCATTACTGCCGTTTTTGTCCGTTTGAGTGAGCATTTTTGTTATTTTTGCTATTGTTTCTTCATCGGGCGCAGTTTTAATAGCGGCAATTGTTTCCTCAATTGTTCTGGCGCTTATTAGGGCGTTTTTGCTTTTGTTGGCGTTATTTTTGTAAAATTTTCCGCTAAAGGACACCGTATCTTGTGCTAATTCCTTATATTTTAAACTAACTGATGAATTGTTGTTGTAGTTTAAATAGTTTGTATTTTTGAGTATTGGGGGGATAATTTGCATTTTGAACCTGCTTTTATTTTTTTAAATTCCTTCTTTTGTTCTAAAGTCTGAGCAGAAATTTTTTTGCCAATGTTAATATTTTTTGATGTTTTGTCAATTTTTTTGCTTCACATGTTTTATGAACTTGCTATGAAAATAAATTTATTATCTTTTACAAATTATTCACAAAATAAAGTTTCGCAAAATACTAAAGCGAATGCTTTTTCTAACCCCTACAAATTGTGCCGTGATGAAGTTTGCTTTAGCGGTAAAAATGAAAAAGTTAAACAAAATGACAGCGAGTCTTTAAAGACTTTATACAGACAGGCACAACTTGCAAAAGAACTTGGTTTTAGCGATGAAACCCCTGTTAATTTATGGGTTAAAAAAGGAAAATTAATTGGTGAGAATGTTCAAGGTCATTTGGGTGCGCAGAAAATTATTAACACTGCAAGAAAAGAAAATGCAGAGTTTTTAAATGAACTTAAAGAAAAATTGCCAGATATTTATCAAATAGATAGTTTTTCGCAAAAGTTCAACCTGCCAAAAAGCACAATTAAAGTACTGACTCAAAAAGGCGAACTAAGACCCTTTGGTATAGATGACTATCAAAACTCTTTCTCTGCCGGTTATGTTTTTGATGCTAAAGATGAATTAAACAAGATGACCCTTGAAAAGCATAAAAAACTTCATCCAATGCCTTCTGAAAAATATTTTAAGTATGACTATACAAAAATAGATAAGTTGTTCGTACCTGTGAAATATCTCTCAGAGCTTGGCTTTGGCGAAGCAAAACAGATGATAGATATGATACGCAACGGCAAGTTGAAAGGTGCATGTATTATAAAAGATACGCCTCAAGGGCGCAAGCTTTTTGCTGTTGTTGATGTTGCGCACTACTTTGGTGCTGAAGAAAAACTCAAGGCAATGCGCCAAAAAAATGAATCACTTACAAATGTATCTTCTCTTGCAAAAGAATTGGGAATAAGAAAAAAAGATGTCGAAGAAGCAATTTTAAATGATGAAGTTGAAATTGTTAAAGAGTTTATTTTCCCCGAAGATGCGCAAGTGTCATATATCAATTTAAAAAATCCTAAAAATCAGGCATTTGTTGATAAAGTAATGTTTGAAAAGGAAGTTTTAAATAGCATAAAAGCAGAAAATACTCTTAAACAGCGCGAGAAATTCTCGCAACAGGTAAAGGCATTTGGTCCTGAGCAATCAGTAAAAATGCAAATAGTGTGGAAATTATGTCCCGCTACAAAACTGATTGCCTCAGAGCGTGCTAAGGGTGACGGGTATTTGGGCAATATTTTTGCTAAGTTGGATAATGGCGAAGAGTTGACACAAGGCGAAGAGGCAAAATTAGCTTCATACAGAAAAGGTTTCTGGAATGCTGCCGGCACAAAGGAATTTATACAAGCAGGAAAGATTGCAAAAGAATATATAGAAGCATATAAAACCTTGGGTCTTGAAGCCATAGATGACCCTGAGATAAGAAAAGTATTTGAAGAAAATGCGGAACGCTTTTAGGGTTTTATTCTTATGATATGGCAGCAAATTTATAACGCCGGTGCGAGAAATGGACTCTGTTAATTTATTGCAAGTAAACAATAAATATTCAATTAACAACAAAATAAGAAATGGGCGAGCGCAAGCACAAATCCGACCTAAAGTCGGACAAGTTAAAAACGGTGATGAAGAACTTCTTGCGGCTCTTGTCGTACTTGGGGCTATTGCTACGGCAGATGTCGGTGCAATCTTAGCTGCAAAAAACAGTAAAACTCCTGTAAAAGCTCCATCTGATATTAATTTTGGTAACGGTATTGCAAAAGAAGAAGTTCAAAGAAAAACAGAGGAATACAATCAAAAAATAACAGATTTTGCAAATTCGCTGTACTTGCAAAAGGTTAAGTACGCAATTAACGATGAATGTTTTGAGGCAATAAAATCGGATGATACTTTTAATAAAGAATTGTCCGCTCAAGATAAAAAGGATGTATATAACTTGGTTAAAACACGTGAATTGCTCGAGAAAAATGCAAATATAGAAGCTTTCCCGATAGTCATCGGCGAAAATCAAAATGAATTGCTTAATTTGTACATAGAACAAAATGCCCATAATATTAATAATGATTTATTTCAAAAGGTGCTCAAGAGAAACCTGAAATATACAAAATTGGCAAATCAAAATGCCCAGTTAATATACGACACCCCTTTAAATGCACAAAAGGCGCTGTGTAGTGCAAATGCTTATATTAAAGAATTCCCCGTTATAGATTTATCAAAAATTGCGAATGATGCAGATGTGAGTTGTTTTGGTTTTCCTGTCGGCACAAAGAAAAAAGACCTGAGATTTTATGTTTATATGATTGAGGATAAGGGTACATATGGTGCAAATGTGTTGTCGCAAAATTTAGACCATATCTTAGAAGATATGGATTCAAATAATAAAATATGGTCAAAGAGTTTATTATCATCGGAGCATAAAAATACTTTCAAAAGAAGGCATTACGGGTTTATAACCGAACCTAAAATAGGAAATATGTACACGACTCGTGTGGATGGCAGTTATACGGGTTATGACAAAACAAAAAGTGCAGTATTAAAGAATGTTTTTGATAGCGAAAATGCTTATGAAACAGAGGCGTTAACAAAATTGCCAAATGCCGTAAGGCAGCAGCTTAATATATCGGAATCAGGCTATGAAGAACTTGTAAGAAAATTAAAACAGACAGGAAATATATTTGCTCAAGATACTCCTGAGTTTATTGAAATTGAAGGCAGGCAAATAGAATTTTCAAAAATAAAAGAAGCTGTTTTAAGCGCTCAAGACAAGTTATTTGACATAATAAAGGCTTATAATAACACGGGAAACAATGAAATACTGGATGAAATGCTAAATATTAAGGCTTTATTTATTAAATCAACCGATGGCTATGAACCTCCATATCGTTATATTGACAATAACGATGAATATATTGCCGACTTTGCGGCAAAATTCAAAGCAAAAACAGGCAAAGATTTGCCAATAATTATCTTGTAGCTTTTATTTACTCTTGCACACCTTTTGTCTTTTTAACAAGTAAAAGCATCGGTATTAACAAAAACGTAGCAAAAGCAAACCATCTGAATGTATCAACATAGCCCCACAGCCTTGCCTGTTGTAAAAGCTCCTGATAAATGCTTGCCATAGCCATCGACTGGGCGGTTATGGTATCTGCAGTTGCTTGCATAAAGCCTTGCGTCATAGCGGCAAGTTTTGCAACATAGGCGTCATTTGCAAAGTTAAGATGTCCTGACATCATATGCTGGTGAGCTTGTGCAAAGCGAGAAACCATAGTTGTACCTATTGATGTACCAATCGCACCGCCTATATTTTTTACAAGGTTTTGTAAACAAGAGGCGTTTGCCATATCTTTATTGCTAACGGTTGAACAAGAAAGCGGTACAAGAGGCGTTAGTGCCAAGAAAATTCCAAGCCCGTAGAGGATATTTGGCACGGCTATGATATTTAGGTTTATCTGCAAATTAATCATTCCAAAGAATAAACTTCCAAAACCGAGCAGCGTGAGCCCTATCATAGTTATTCTTCTGTCCCCTATATGTTTTGATAATATAAGGTATGCTATAACCCCTGAGATACTACCTATACCTCTTGAGCCCATAGAAAGACCGCTTAAATAGGCGCTGTAACCTAAAAGTGTTTGCAACATTGAGGGTAAAAGCGCGGCTGAAGCTAAGAATACAGCCATTAATATTACCTGAATAAGTGTGCCAAAGAAATAAGTTCTGTTTTTTAAGACACTTAAATCAAGCAGCGGGTATTCTTTGTTTTTAAATTGAGAAACAAAGAAAAGTATGGCGCAAACAAGAGAAAATGCGCTCAGCCAGCATATCCACGCCGCACCGAACCAATCTGCGTCATTACCCTTATCAAGTACAATTTGCAGGCTTATAAGCCACAGGGATAGAAAAGTGAGCCCTTTGATGTCTATTTTTATGCCGACTTGTTTTCTTGCATACGGCGGGTCTTCAAGGAGTTTTTTTGCAAGAATTATACAAGCTATACCTATCGGTATGTTGATTAAATATATCCATGGCCAAGACCAGTTTTCGGTAATCCAGCCGCCAAGTACAGGTCCTAAAAGCGGCGCAAATACGATTACCATACCAAACATTGCCATAGACTTTGGTCTGTCTTTACCAGTGAAGCTCTCAAGCATTATTGATTGACCTAAAGGCAGAAGCCCTCCGCCTCCAAGACCTTGAATAAACCTGAATATTACAATCTCCGGCATGCTTCGAGCCACCGCACAGAGAAAGGATGATATTGTAAAAACAATAATTGAAACAATAAAATAATTTTTTCTGCCAAGAACTTTTGCCATCATACCCGCAAGCGGAATTGCAATACCTGAGGCTATAAGGTAACTTGTTAAAACCCAAGTGGATTCGTTATGGCTTACTGACATTGAGCCTGCAATGTATATAAGAGCTACGTTTGAGATGGTTTCATCCAAAACGAACATAAAAATTGCAAGCATAACGGGAACTACCCCAAGCCATGGGTTTATGGAGGGTTTCCATTGTTGTTCTTCAACTACTGCTTCACTCATGATTTATACCCTTCCGGATGCTTTTTATGCCATATCCAGGCTGTTTGTATTATTTCTTCCAAATTTGTATATTGAGGCTGCCAGCCTAAAACATTTCTTGCCTTATCTGATGAGGCGATAAGTCTTGCAGGGTCGCCTGCTCTTCTTTCTGAAACGACCGCAGGGATTTTATCTCCCGTAACTTTTCTTGAGGCTTCAATTACTTCTTTAACCGAAAAACCTACTCCGTTACCAAGGTTAAAGATATTGCTTTCGCCGCCTTTATTCAAATATTCAAGTGCTAAATAGTGGGCTGAAGCTAAGTCGCACACGTGAATATAGTCGCGGATGCAAGTACCGTCAGGTGTGTCGTAGTCATCGCCATAGATATTTATTGACTCTCTTTTTTTATTTGCAACCTGTAAAACTATAGGTATAAGGTGAGTTTCAGGGCTGTGGTCTTCGCCTATTTTACCGCTTTTGTGCGCTCCGCAAGCATTAAAGTAGCGAAGTGAAACAAAATTAACCCCATGCGCCAAAGACACCCATTTAAACATTTTTTCCATAGAGAGCTTAGTTTCCCCGTATGTATTTGTAGGGTTTGTTCTATCCGTTTCTAAAATCGGTATATTTTCAGGCTCTCCATATGTTGCTGCGGTGGATGAGAAAACTATTTTTTTGATATTATTTTCAACCATGGATTTTAAGAGCACCATAGTGCCATATAGGTTATTATCATAGTATTTAAGCGGGTCTTGCATACTCTCGCCCACAAGAGAATTTGCAGCAAAATGGATAATAGAGTCGATGTTTTCTTTCTTAAAAAGATTATCTAAAAATTCTTTATCTCGAATGTCACCACGATAAAACTTTGCATCGGGGTGAAGTGCTTGCATATGACCGCTTTGGAGGTTGTCTGCAACTATAACTTCGCACCCTTTATCAAGAAATTCATATACGGTGTGAGAGCCTATGTATCCTGCTCCTCCAAGTATTAAAACAGCCATGCCTTACTCCTTTTTTATTGATATTGTAGCATAAATGAAAATATGTAAACTTTTTAGAGAATAAAAACAAAAAAAGACACTCTTCGTGAGTGTCTTTTTGGAGCGGAAGACGAGGCTCGAACTCGCAACAACCTGCTTGGAAGGCAGGGACTCTACCAATTGAGTTACTTCCGCATGTCAATCTCTTATTCAATTGTCAAATTTTTTCTCGTAACTCAATTGGAATTTTGTGGACAAGCCACTTTGCTTCGCAATGGAGTTACTTCCGCATGTCAATCTCTTATTCAATTGTCAAATTTTTTCTCGTAACTCAATTGGAATTTTGTGGACAAGCCACTTTGCTTCGCAATGGAGTTACTTGTGCATGTCAATCTCTTATTCAATTGTCAAATCTTTTTTCGTAACTCAAATTAAAATACTATAACCGTTTATACACCAAAGTGAAGTTTATTTCAAGTGTTAATTACTTTTTGTGATTTTGTATTTAGTTTTTTTATTCTTAAGCACTTAGTGCCAATTCTTCATTTTCTTCTTGTGCTATTTCTGTTGCGTTGTTATCTTCTTTGCTAATTTCCTGATTTATGTTTCCTGCTCCGTTATCTTCAAAGTCCTCGGGTATTGTGTTTGATACGGTATTACCTATAGCTGATGCTACAGTGTCTACACCTCCGCCCATTGTGCCGTTTACGGTAAGTGTTGCTGCAAGTCCTCCTACGGTGCGAAGACCTGTTTTTGCACCTTCTTCGGCAACATATTTTACTGTGCTTTGTGAAAGTACTTTTGCTAAAATGTTGCTGCCCATATTTTTTACGGAAGATTCCACGGCTTTGTATCCGCAAGTTCTTGCTATCGTGTTACTTGCAGCACCCGCCAGTCCTCCCGTTATTGGCGAGAAAGCTCCGTTTATAAAACCTGTTATTGTGTCATAACATAAATCTTTTGCTGTATAATCTTTTCCGCCTATTGCTGCTTCGCCGGATTTGATTCCGACTTTTAATGCAGAGCCAGCTACCGCGGCAACCCCTATTATGCCTATCGGGGTTGTGGCAACTATGGGTGCAAGAATTCCTACTGCAATACCGGAGAGTATATTGGCTGTAATATTTACTGCCATGTCTTGTCCGTCTTTATAGGCATTAAGTGCTTCTTGTGCTTCTTCTTTACTTATTTCTCCGGCTTCATATTTATTGATAGCTTCTTCTGCTTTATTTGAACTTGCGCCTATATTAAAAAGATTTTTAAATCCGTCCCATATGTTGCCTATGAGTCCTTGTTCTTCTCTTGTTTTATTGAGTTCATCTCTTAAATCAAGCTCTTGGGCTACTGTTTCTTTTTCTTGAATTTCAATAGTGTCTTGATTTCCTAAATCCGTATTGTTGCTGAAAAGTTCTTCTTCCTCTTGTAGTGTTGAAACAGTGCCAATATTTTCACTGCAATTGACTTTATCAATCGTATTGATTGAATTAATACTCATATATAAACTCTCTCTGTCTAAAAGGTGATATGTATATATAAAGTATTTAGGTATTAAAAAAGTGACTTAATTGTAAAGATTTATAAAATAAAAAAAAGCCGTCCTAAAAGGCGGCTACTAGACTTGGGGAGGAGGTTTTGAGTAGGACTTATGTCCTTATGTTATTCTTTACGACGTGTATTTTAAAAACTTTAAACATATCATCCATTTGTATTAATTTTCAAAAAAAGTTCAATATTTATGCTCGTTTTGCTAAAATATTCAGTATGAAAAAGTTTATTTCTCTCTTTTTAATAATGATTTTTACCTTTGCTTCTTTAAGTGCGATTGCTGCACCAAAAAAGAAAGCTAAAAAACCAAAAATTCGTACAAAAGTTGAAATAGAGGCAAAAGACGGTTTCTTATTGGAAGGCGATTTGTATTTTGCACCTCAAAAGAAACCGCCCCGTCCGCTTGTTGTATTGTTACATTCTTTTGGCGGCAAGGCTTCTGATTGGGGGACTTTGCCCGAGTCCTTAAGGCTTAAAAACTATAATGTCTTAACCATTGACTTAAGAGGTCATGGTAAGAGTGTATATACAAAGAATTTTAAATTCAAATCAAGAATGAACTTCACAAAGGATGATTGGGTGAAGTATCCTGTTGATGTTGTTTGTGCAATTGATTTTATAAGGAAAAATTATCCTAACATTGATTCAAGTGAAATATATATAGTAGGCGCTGATATTGGTGCAAACTCCGCAGTGCTGGCTTCTTCGGTTATGAGAATCAAACCTAAAAAAATGGTTTTGATTTCTCCTTATGTTTCATTTAAAAATCTTGATATAGCGCTCACCGTGCCAAGATTGACAACCGTTCCGATGATGATTATGGCGTCAAAAGCAGATAAATATTCGTATTCTCAGACGGATATTATTTCAAGGTTAGTGCATTCAAAAATGACTCTTAAGCTCTATGAGCAAGGCGGTTCCGGAATTTTGCTATTAAAGAGAAATCCGTCTTCTTACAATGAAATAATCAACTACATTTCAGGCAAATAGATGATTTAAATTACTCTACATATGTATATAGTATTCATATACTGTGGGGAGTTTAATATGGCAGGAAATTTAAAAAGTAAAGTTGATATAAAAGAACAGGGCGGCCTAAGAGTAGTTAAAGCCCCTAAAACTAAGCCATATAGTGACATTGACCTGAACAACTGGAAAATGTATTCTCACATAAAAACAGGCACACTGTGGGAATTTGCCTCAAGAGAAAAGTCAAACGGACATAGTTATGATTACCATGGCAACTATATCCCACAAATTGCAACACAGCTTTTTGAGCGCTTTACAAAGAAAAACGATGTCGTGCTTGATTTGTTCTTCGGCTCAGGTACATCAGGCATTGAAGCTCTTAATATGGGCAGAAGATGTATAGGTGTTGAGCTTAAAGAAGATATGGTCAATTATGTTTCAAAGAAATTTTCAAAACGTGAATTAGTATCTAAAATGAACATAATTTGCGCTGACAGTGCTTCAGAGGCTGCAAAAGAAAAAGTTGAAGCCCGTCTTGAGATTATGGGTAAAAAATCCGCTCAATTCCTTGTTTTGCACCCGCCATATGATGATATTATAAAATTTTCAGACAGAAAAGAAGACCTTTCTAACTGTGCAACAACAGAAGAATTTTATGAGCTGTTTAAAAAAGTTGCAAAAAACGGTTATGATTTGCTTGAAAAAGGCAGATTTGCAGCGCTCATAATAGGTGATAAGTATGCAAACTCACGCCATATAAATCTAAGTTTTGAATGCCAAAGACGTATGGAAGAACTTGGTTTTATAACAAAAGCGGTAATTGTAAAAAATATCACGGGAAATGAAAGAGCAAAAGGAAAAACCGCCAACCTATGGCGCTACAGAGCGCTTGCGGGCGGTTTTTACATATTTGAACATGAATATATTATTCTGTTCCAAAAGCCTTAATTATATCCCACCCAATTGTGCCAACGCTCTTTCTTCGGCTCTTTGTGCCTTAAGCAGTGCATCGTTTACTTTTGGGTCAAGAGTTTGGGTTTGCGAATCTTGAGTTTTGCCTATTGTGCACTCAGAAGATGGAATGTATGTTCTTTTTGGTTCAAGCGGGTCTTGTTCTTGGGTTGTTTGTTCGGCTGCTTTTTCTTCATCTTTTTTGCCCAGACCGAATAAGTCAGCTTTGCTTTTTGACTCATCATTTATGGTGTTAAGACCGCTCTTTTGACCTTCAATGGGGTTGGCTTGAGGCGCTTGAGGTGTATTTGGGTTTTGTGTTGTAACATTATTTTGCTGCTTGTCGGGTTTTATAATGTATTTTGAGTTTAAAAGCTCCTCATTTGCCTTCTTAATAAGGTCATTAACTTTTACTTCGCCGTTTAGAACTTTCATAAACAATTGAGGATTATTCAAGAGTGCATTTAAAAGTTCGGGATTTGCTTGTAGTTGTTGCATAAGCTCGGGGTTGTTAAGAAGTTTTTGGCTCAATTCTTCTTCGCTTATGTTGAAATTTGGATTATTTGGATTATTTTCTACGTTTTTATCTTTATTTTTATCCTTATCTTCATCTAATATTGAGTTAGACGGTCTGCCAAAAATAAGGTGAGAAATTTTTGTTATACCTTTTGCAATAAGCGGACCTACAACAAACATGCCTATGCCGAATCTTAAGACTGTACCAATGCCGGGACCTTTGATTTTGTTTATTATGTTTCTGGCTTTGTTAAATACCGTAGTACTTAATGATTTACTGTTTTTATCAACATAAGGTTTAATTGTCTCGGCATTAAGACCTGTTGAGAATAATTTTCCAATAGCCTTAAGGGGTTTGTGATACCATTTTGAATCGCCTTTTAAGAAGTTTTTAATTTCTTTGGCTCTTTGCTTGTATTCAATTCTTGAAATTGTACCTTTAAGTACGTCGTCATTTAAGCTTTTTATTTTATCACGGTATTTTGCAACATTTTTAACTTGTTCTTGAGCATTTTTAGCGCCGCCAATACCTATATATTTTAGACCGCCTACCATATGGGAAGACTTAACCTGCCATGGGATTGACAGGAAGTAACCAAAGTCGTTTGCAATGTTTTCCGTAAATGTGGAGAGTTTTTCTCCTTTTGGCGCATCTATGGATTTTTTTATTGCCTTTGCAAAAAGGGAAGCCTGAATTACAATCATCAGCTTTCCGCCTGCGCCGCCGTTTGTAAGACCTTCAAGGGTCTTAAGTACTTGTTTTGGCGCTTTTTTGCCAAGGTTTGTTGCCTGTTTTGCAAGTGCAGTATCATCAAAAACGGCATTTAGCTTATTTGCCATCTCTTTAAATGAACCTTTTCTTTTTAAGAAAGGAATATTTGGTATTTTGAAATTTATTTTTGTGAGCGGAATTTTACCGTCTATAATGTTGTTGACGGTAATTTTTGCATCGCTTGCACTCATTCTATTGATAAGTTTTTTAATCTGCGGCATGTTGTCTTCGCAGTTTTCAAATAAATTTTTGATGTATCCTAATGCTTTTTCGCCTTCTGCTGCGCTAAATTTTAAATTAGGTTCTAAGCCGTTTGCAAGTTTTGCTATGTCATCGCCATGACCGTTTTTGAGGTGAGATTCAAGCAGTGAACCTACATCTGACATTACAAAACCTGTTATGCCTCTTGCTTGGCTTGCAGCCATTGAGTTTTGAGCTCTTGTTGGTGTTTTTAAGCTTCTTAATATTTTTGATTTATCAAATAAGCCATTGATTTTATTTTTTAATCCGCCTGAGCCACTTTTAGCGGTTTTTCTGCCTAATTTATCAAATGTTTTTCCGACTTTGCCAAGCCAGCTGTTTTCCCAATCGGCATTTAATTTGTTGTTAAGGAATTGACATCCTTGAGCAAGACCAAGCCAGATTGCCCCTGTTAAACCAAGTGTCAGGGGGTCGGTTTCGGAATTTTTTGCCGTTTTTGCAATGGTTGTATTTTCCATTACATTTTTGGCATCAAAATTTTGTATGTTCTGAGGCAGTTTATCGTTGACGTTTTTTGGAACAACGTCTTTTACTGCTCCGTAATTAAGCTGATTTTGATAGTTATTTGTAATCATTCCCAAACCTGTAACTTGTATATATAAAATAAAAACACGTTAAGCAAAAAAGTTGCCATGACAACAAAATAATACAAAAGGTAATGTGAGGAAAATATTATATGTTATAATTGTAAAAAATCTGACGGAGTTTAAAATTTTGCATATTGCGGTTTGTATAAAACAAGTTCCTGATACTAATAATGTCAAGTGGAGTAAGGAAAATAACCTTTTAAGGGAAGGACTTATTTCCATTTTAAACCCTTGTGATGATTGGGCAATTCAGACTGCATTATCTATAAAAAAGAAATTTAAAAATGTTAAAATAAGTGCAGTTACAATGGGACCAAAACAGGCAAAAGAAGTGCTTGAATATGCTCTTGCACGCGGATGTGATGAAGCAATTTTGCTTTGTGACAAGGCTTTTAGCGGTTCTGATACATTATCAACGGGCAGAATTTTATCTCAAGCTATTAAAAAATTTATTCCCGAATGCGATTTGATAATATGCGGACAATACGCGATTGATGGAGATACGGCGCAAAGTGGTCCTACGATAGCCGGATTTTTGGATATTCCCGTTGTAACAAGGGTTTATGAACTAATAAATGCCGATACAAAAATGTCTATCGCAAAGCAGGAGCTTGATGAGGGCGTAAATTTAATAGAAGTTGAAAACCCTTGTGTTATATGTGTCTTAGAACATAAAGAGCAAATTGAACCCTTGCGTGTTGCAGACTATGTAAGGGAGCAAAATATTAAAATAAAAGAACTCTCCTTTGATGACTTAGGTTTAAATCGTGATGAAGTAGGGGTTTTGGGCTCTCCGACATTTGTATCAAAAGCTTTTAAAAAAGAATACAACAGGTCGCCCGAGCTTGTAGAAGACAACATTTGCGGCTTTTTATCCGCTCTTTTAAGGGAGGGTACAAAAAATGGAAAGTAGAAAAATATTTGTCGTATGCGAATATAAAAAAGGGCAAAATACCTACAAAAATGTTTCTCTTGAGCTGTTAGGAGCTGCAAACAGGCTCAGAATGCAGGCAAAAGAAGAATTCAACCTTGAATATGAAGTTGTAGCTATTGTTATAGACTCCGGTATTGATGCAGATTTTTGTACATTGTCAAAATACGGAGCGCAAAAGATAATATACATGAAAAATCCTCATTTTAAGGATTATAACTGTGTTTACTATTCAAAAGCCATTATTGAAGCCGTAAAAATAAAAAATCCTCAGATTGTTCTTTTTGGCGCAACAAATATGGGAAGAGAGCTTGCTCCATATGTGACTTCACGCCTTAAAACAGGACTTACTGCGGATTGTACGGAGTTGTCATTGAGCGAGCATAAGGGTGAGGTAAAACTTGCAGCAACGCGCCCTACTTTTGGCGGTGTTTTAATGGCGACAATTTTGAGCAAAAAAAATCCCCAATGTGCAACCGTAAGAGAGGGTGTGTTTGAAAAAGAAATTTTTAATTGCGGTAATCCAAACGTAGAGAATATAAATTTTTACGATTCATTTTTTAACCTGAAAGCCCCAAAAATATTGCAATTTTCACCAAGTGCAAAAAAAGAAAACAATCTTTCTTCGGCTAAAGTTATTCTCTGCGGCGGAAAAGGGCTAAAAACAAAAGAGAATTTTGAAAAATTAAAAAAACTTTCAGAACTCACCGGCTGCTGTTGGGCAGCAACGCGTGCTGCGGTTGATTCTGACCTTGCACCAAGGGAAGTTCAAATAGGGCAAACAGGAAGAACCGTAAGCCCTGATTTATACATTGCATTTGGAGTTTCAGGTGCAATACATCATATTTTGGGCATGAGTTCATCAAAAACGGTAGTTGCAATAAACATTGACCCTAATGCGCCAATCTTTAAAAACTGCGACTACAAAATTATTCAAGATGCAACAATGGTTCTGGATGAACTTTTGAGAGAATTCTCCTAGCTGCCCATTTCAGAAAGTTTTTCATACAATTCAAGCATTTGAGGGGTTATTTCTTTTGGCAGAGTGATTTTAACTCTGACATTTAAGTTGCCCTTGCCGCCGTCTTTTTTAGGCAGTCCCAACTCTTTGAGCCTCAAGACTTTTGAGCTTGTTGTATTTTTTGGAATTGTAATATTTATTTTGCCATCAGGTGTTGTAATTTCTTTTTTTGTACCTAAAACTGCTTCTGAGGGCAGAATTTCTACCTCTTTTTCCAAATCTTCGCCTAAGATTTTATAATTAGGGTCTTTTATTTTGACAACAAGATACAAATCGCCCTTGTTGCCGTATCCGTCTGATTTACCTTCGCCCTTAAGGCGAATTTTTTGACCTTCTTTTACAAATTTTGGAACTTTAACGGATAGATTTTTTGTAATTTTTTCAAGTCCCGTGCCCGAACAGTGGCTGCAGAACCCTCCTTTTGACTGTCCGCCGCAGTATCTGCAAGGTTCAAAGTCAACAATGGAGACATTTTTTGTGGGTGCTTTTATTAAATCACTTACATTTAAAATTAAATCTTTGGTTATATCAAGATTCTTAGGTTTTGCACTTTGAGGTTTTGCGCCTCTTGAATAAAATTGAGAAAAATCCTGACTTGCGCCTTGAGCTCCGCCATTAAAGTTAAATTCTCTAAAGCCTGAGTGAGCTTGTTGTCCGCTCATTAAGTCGCCAAAAATTGCACTGAAAAAGTCGGAGAATCCTCCTTGAGAAAATCCTGCGCCGCCTTGAGAGAAATTAGAAAAGTTAAACCCTTCAAACCCCGGCGGAGGTGTAAAATCTGCACCTTGTTGCCAGTTTGAGCCCAATTGGTCGTATCTTGCACGTTTATCGGGGTCGCCAAGAACTTCATATGCTTCATTTATGTCCTTAAACTTCTCTGCTGCCCCTTTTTCTTTGTTTACATCGGGGTGATATTTTCGCGCAAGTTTTCTGTAGGCAGATTTAATATTTGCCTGAGTTTCATCTCGCTTTACGCCTAAAATTTCATAATAATCTTTGTATTTCATATTATTATATTAATATTTAATTTTAAAAAGTCTTTAGAAATTAATTTTAATTTAATATTTTTTGATTCTTTTTCCCTCGACCTCATGGATATTTTCTATGGCAATAAATGCTTCAGGGTCAATTGAACTTACTATGTCTTTTAATTTGGTAAGCTCCATTCTTGGTACAACGCAATAGAGCATTTTTTTCTTTTGATGAGAGTATCCGCCCTGAGCGTCAATGTAGGTAACGCTTTTATCCAGTTGAGATATAATATTGCTGCCGATTTCAAGGTTTTTATCGGATACAACAAATATTGATTTTGCTTCGTTTAAGCCTTGCAGTACCACGTCAATCACCCGTGATGCGCTTAAATATGTAAGGGTTGAATACATTGCCTTATCCCAGCCGTAAACAAAGCCTGCACAGGTGTATATAAAGACATTTAAAAACATTATTATTCCGCCAACGGATACGGGAAATTTTTTGGTTAACGTTATGGCAAGGATTTCCGTACCGTCTAATGAGCCGCTGTTTTTAAGTACAAGACCCACTCCTGCGCCTAAAATCATACCGCCAAAAACAGCGACTAAAAGCCCGTCATGTGTTACTATGCCGATTTTTCCTCCGACAAGTCCCACAAAAATTGAGAACATACTCACGGCATAGAAAGTCTGCAGGATGAACATTTTCCCGTATAGTTGAAATGCAAGCAGAATAAAAGGGATATTTAATACAAAAAGCAATATTCCAAGGTTTATCTTGGTAAGGTAGCTTATCATCATTGAAATGCCGACAATTCCGCCGTCTATTATTTGGTTTGGAACTAAAAATCCCTCAATTGCAAATGCTGCAAGAAACGCTCCAAGGGTGATAAAAAATATTCTTATCATAAATTTCTTCATAAAATTTATGATACAATATGTTTAATGAAAAATCTATTTTTAATTTTTACATTGTGTTTATTTTCTTTGTTTATCTTTTGCGGCTGCACTCAGGATAATAGCAGTCAAAATGCGCTTTCGCATGCAAAATTGATGAACAAAATAACAGTAGGTATTAAAGCCGACTCTAAGCCTTTTGGCTTTATTGACAAAAACGGTACCCCCTCAGGGTTTGACGTTGATGTTGCAAGGCAAATTGCAAAGTACATTCTCGGGGATGAAAACGCCGTTGAATTTGTTTATGTTACACCAAACAGTAGAATTTCAGACCTGAACTCTAAAAAAGTTGATATGGTAATTGCTGCGACGAGTATTACTCCGGCGCGCGCAAATGTTGTAAGTTTTTCAGTGCCGTATTATCAGGCAGGACAAGCCATTATGGTTAAAAATAACTCAAAAATATCTGCTCTAAGTGATTTAAACGGTGCAAACGTAGGTTTTGTTTTGGGTACAACAGGTGAAAAAACAATAAGAAGCCTTGCTCCTGCAGCCTCTTTAAGAGCGGCAAAAACATATCCCGAGATATTTAATTTGCTTAAAAACGGCGAAATCGAGGCAATTTTGGCAGATGACAGTATGCTCTACGGTTTAGCCTCAGATAATAAGGGTTATAAGATTTTGCCCAAAAGGTACACGGTAGAGTATTATGCGGTTGCGCTGAGAAGTTCAAAGGAAAGCGAAGAACTAAGAGAGGCTGTTAATTCTGCAATAAGTATAATGCAGCAAAGAGGCGTCTTAAATAAAATTAAAGCTACTTGGATACCACCCTTACATTCTTGATATAAATATGATATAATTTACCCGTTCGGATAGAAAAAAGATAGGAAGATTGAAGATGGAAAAACTTTCTTTCAAGAGCTGCCTTTATAAAACGCTCTTCTGGGTTGTTTTTGTGGCGGCTTTTTATGTGTGTTTCTTTAAGTTGTTTTTTGTCGATGTTCAAAGTGCATCATCGCTTTGGGTAGGTGCTATTGCAGGCGCTCTGGCATTACTATTTGCAATGCTTAAAATATACAATATTGCAGGCGAAAATTCAGGCGATGACAACATGAAAAAAATCGCAGGGCACATATTTAAAGGTGCTATGGCGTTTTTAAAAAGAGAGTATAAAATACTTTTTTGGTTTGTACTTTTGGTTTTCGGTTTGTTGTTCCATTATATAGATTTAGAAACTGCCGTCTGCTTTGTTTGCGGTGCAACATGCTCTGCTATAGCAGGTTTTATAGGTATGTTTGTATCAACAAAAGCCAATTCAAGAACAACGGAGGCTGCTAAAAGTTCACTGAATAAAGCTTTTAAAATAGCATTTTCAGGCGGTGCGGTTATGGGTCTTACCGTTGTGGGGCTTGGATTATTCGGGCTTACGATTTTATATTTAATATATAAAGACCCCGCTATAATTAACGGTTTTGGACTTGGTGCAAGCTCGATTGCACTTTTTGCCCGTGTTGGCGGCGGTATTTATACAAAAGCTGCTGATGTTGGCGCTGACCTTGTAGGTAAAGTTGAAGCGGGTATTCCTGAAGATGACCACAGAAACCCTGCAGTAATTGCGGATAACGTGGGCGATAATGTAGGTGACGTTGCAGGCATGGGGGCAGATTTGTTTGAATCATACGTAGGTTCGACAATTGCCGCTATTACTCTTGGTGCAATTTGCCTGAATCTTCAAGGAGCATTTTTGCCTGTGTTGATTGCAGCAGCGGGAATTTTCTCTTCTATTTTTGCAATTAACTTTGTAAGAACAAGAGAAAACTCAGACCCCATGGCAGCTCTTCAAAGAGGAACTGTTGTTGCTATGGCGCTTTTAATTGCAGCATCATACTTTATAGTTAAATATTTTGTTCCTGATTTTACGGGAATTTTCTGGTCAATCTTAACAGGTATAATAACAGGTTCGTTAATCGGCTTTTTAACAGAATATTATACATCTTATGATTACAATCCGACAAAATCTATCGCAGAGGCTACAAAGACAGGTCCTGCAACAACAATCATAGCCGGTCTTGGCGTTGGTATGATATCTACATTTTTGCCTTTGATACTTATATGTGCGGCAATTATTGCTTCATTTATACTTGCAGGCGGTTTAAACTCTTATACTTTAGGTATTTATGGTGTTTCAATGGCTGCTGTAGGTATGCTCTCTGTAGTAGGTATGATTGTAGCGGTTGATGCTTACGGACCTATTTCAGATAACGCAGGCGGTATTGCTCAGATGGCAAATCTTGAGGGCGAAGTTCGCGAGAGAACAGATAAACTTGACTCTGTAGGAAATACAACCGCAGCAATAGGTAAAGGTTTTGCAATAGGCTCTGCTGCTTTAACTGCTATTGCGCTTTTAAGTGCGTTTGCAACGGTTGTGGAGCTTGATAAAGTTGATATCCTAAATCCTTTTGTAAACTCGGGACTGCTCTTTGGTGCGGTGCTTCCTTTCTTATTCTGTGCTCTTACAATGGGTGCTGTTGGTCGTGCTGCTCAGAAAATGGTAGATGAAGTAAGACGCCAATTCAGAGAAATAAAGGGCATTATGGAAGGTAAATGTGAGCCTCAATACGCTAAATGCGTTGATATATCAGCAAGAAGCGCAATATATGAAATGTTTTTACCGGGGCTTATTGCAATAGCTGCTCCTCTTGTTGTGGGTCTTGGTGTTGCGGCATTTACCGATAAAGCATCAGGTGCTCAGGCATTAGCCGGTATGCTTATGGGCGCTATAGCATCAGGTGTTTGTCTTGCTATTATGATGGCAAATTCAGGCGGTGCTTGGGATAATGCTAAAAAGTACATTGAAAGCGGACACCTTGGCGGCAAAGGTTCAAACGAACATGCTGCAGCGGTAGTAGGTGATACTGTTGGTGACCCCTTTAAAGACACCTCAGGTCCTTCGCTTAATATTTTAATTAAACTAATGTCTATAGTTGCCCTAGTCTGTGCGACATTGTTTATTTAGCAAAATAAAGTTATAATCCAAACACGCTTCGATTTCTAAGGAGCGTGTTTGGTTATTAAAAAGGAAAGATTTTTATGCCGGTTCGTAACGAAAAATTTTTACTCTCAACACGCGGGTTTAATGACATTATTGATATTACAAGCAAAGTTGTCGATATTGTTCGCACGGGTGGTGAAAAAAACGCCATAGTGCACATTTACTCCCCAGGCTCAACCGTTAGTGTTACGACACTTGAATACGAGCCGGGGCTTGTTAAGGATTTGCCTGAGGCATTAGAGAATATAGCACCCGTAAATAAGGTTTATGAGCACGACAAACAATGGCATGACGGCAACGGGCATGCGCATATAAGAGCTTCTTTGATGGGTAGTTCAATTACCGTGCCGCTTGCAGCAGGGCAGCTTGAGCTTGGCAGTTGGCAGCAGATTGTACTTATTGATTTTGACAACAAGCCAAGAACAAGAAGTGTTATTGTACAGATTTTATCTTAAGGAGAAAAAATGGAAGATTGGGGCAGGAAGTATAAAGAAATTCTTAAAAACGGCGGGTATGCTCTTGCTAAAAGCTCGGATGAGTATTTTATGTGCCACTATAAGGGCTCTAATCTTAACCTTTTAACGGGTTTTTCAGGTACTGCGGGTGAAGCTTTGATAGATGATAAGGGTAAAATTACTCTTTTTGTTGACCCAAGATACCACGAGCAGGCTGATTTTGAAACCGAGGGTAAAAATGTCGAAGTGGTAAAACTCAAGCAGGGCGAGGGTTTTGTTAATATGATTGCAAAAAAAGTCCAATCTTCACCCCTTTATGTAAGTAACACGACACTTTTATCTTTTGTTGAAAAACTTCGTGCAAATCTGCCCGAGGTCTATACTTATGAAGATTTCAAGGGTTTTGGCGAAAATAAAAATATAGATTTTTCAAAAGAAATATTTTTAACTTCATCATCAAAGAAGTTTTCTGACAAATTAAAAAGTCTGAAAAAACACATAAAAGAGCGCTATATGCTTGTGACATCTTTAGAAGAGATTGCATATCTTACAAATCTAAGAAGTTTTCAGATGAGTGAGATTTCTACTTTTAAGTCAAAATTGCTTTTGGATTTTAAAAAAAAGAGTATTCTTTTTTGCGACCAAAAGATAAAAAATCTGCCTGAAAACCTTATTCAAGAGCCTTTAGAGGAATTTGAAAAATATATAAAGAAAATAAAATCAAATGTGCTTATAAGTCCTGATTCTATTACAATAAAAGACTATGAGCTTATTTTAAAACCCGTTAAAATAAAGAAAAACTACATAGCTAAAATGGCGGCTATAAAAGAAAAAGCGGAAATAAAACACCTGAAAAGTGCGTTTTTGCGCCTAGATTTGGCTCTTAATTCTTTTAAAAACAAGATTAAAGCGGGTTTGTCCGAATTTGAACTAAAGGAAATTTTTGAACACGAGCTTATAAAATACGGCGCAAAAACCACAAGTTTTAAGACCATACTTGCGCTTAGCGATAATTCATCTTCCATACATTATTCAAATTATGATAAAAATAAAATCTTAAAAGATGGGGGTTTAATCCTGCTTGATTGCGGCGGATACTATGAAGAAGGGCTTGCAACAGACATTACAAGGGTTTTTCTGTGCGGAAATAAAGCCAATAAAAAACAAAAAGAAATATACACAGCCGTTCTAAGAGCGTTTTTGCACTCATACCATTCAAGCGCTACAAGCGGGGATGAGCTGGATAAAATCGCAAGAAAGATTCTAAAACCTTATGAAAAAGAGGGCTTTTTGTTTCCTCATGCACTGGGTCATGGCATAGGAATACCCGTGCATCAGATGCCGCCTGTGATTACAAGCTTTAAGGATAAAAAATTTCCTCTTCAAAATAACATGGCTCACACAATTGAGCCGGGGTTATACTGTTCAAAAAAACCTCACAAATTTGGTGTAAGACTTGAAAATAGTGTCTGGGTAACAAAAAGAGGTCAGAGGGAGTCTTTTTCAAAATTTGAATTTGAAGAGAATTTAATTGATAGAAATCTCCTTACAAAAAAAGAGCAAAAATGGCTTGATGAGTGGCAATTAGGCTGGAGAGAGTTTTGTGAAGAGCATAAAATCAACTAAAATATTTTATATTTCATTTGTTTTAATTTTTATTCTGGCGCTTTTGTTGAGGCTTGATTTGTATATTTTTAACAGACCCTTTTGGTTTGATGAAGCGGCGCTTGCGCTAAATGTCACAGATAATCCCTTTTCTTTTCTTTTTGGAGAGCTTTCATACTACCAGAGTGCGCCTGCGATGTTTCTTTTTGAGACAAAAATCTTGGTGAGCCTTTTTTCAAAGTCTGAATACGTTTTTCGCTTTATTCCTTTTGTGACGTCAATTTTTTGTATACCTGTTTTTTATTACTTTTCAAAGTATTTTCTATCAAATAAAACAACAAGACTGTTTGCACTGTTTTTATTTGCAATAAATACAAATTTAATCTACTACTCGGGCGAGTTTAAGCCCTATGCGCTTGATGTATTTTTATCTTTGGCGCTTTTGCTTTTGGTTTTGATTTTCAAATTTAAAAAGCCCCTTTTGCTCGGGTTTTTCTTTGCTTTTGCGCTTTGGTACTCATATTCTTCAACAATTTGCGCTATTGGCACGGCGTTAGTTCTTTTAACGCTTGTTATAAAGACAAAAAAACATAAAAAAGAGTATTTTTTGTTTTTATTGCCGCAAATGCTTAATCTCATCCCTTTTGCGCTTCATATGAGTGCAATAGAGAAAACCAGAATTTTTATGAGTTCAATATGGTCACATGGTTATATCGAGCAAAATTTATCAAACCTTACGACTTTGTTTTTGGATAATATTTTTTATATTTTCCACCCTTACAAGTTTATTTTGCCTCAGTTTCCATACTTTTTGCCTATATTATTCGGTATTATTTGTATTTTGGGTGCAATTATTTTATACAGGCAAAATAAGTTCAAATTTTACCTCTTGTTGGCACCTTATTTTGTATTTTTGTTTTTGTCATACGGCGGATTTTACCCTTATTATGACAGGATGACCTTGTTTTTGACCCCTGTTTTTTTAATTCTTTTTGCAAAGAGTTTTGAATTTATTTTGAAAAAGCGCTTTGGCTTTTTGGTTTTTGTTGTTTTGGTCATTTTTTCAATATATCCTGCAATTACCTCGCAAAAAGTTATGAAAAATTTACCCTCGCAGGACTTGTACACGTTTTTAAAATTAAAGGAAAATTACAAAAAAGGCGATGTCATAGTGCTTAACCAGACATCTTTGCCGCAGTTTTTATACTACAGTGCGAAGTATTCTTTTGTGTGCGAAAATATAAAAGTAGAAAAAATGTTCTATAGCGCAGATGAGTATCTTATGCTTTTAAATACGCTTGATGAGAATAAAAACTACTGGTTTATGGTAAGCTCTGTTAAGTTTCCTAAAGCTGTTAATACAAGAGAAGTGATTGAATTTTGGGGTTCAAATAAGGTAAAATTTACTCATTATAATAAAGGAAAAACTGATTTATACTATGTCGGAAAATAAATTTTTTGAAATTACATCACTTCAAAACGAAATTGTAAAAGATACCGTAAAGCTGCAGCAAAAAAAATACAGAAAAGACTCGGGACTTGTGCTTTTAGAGGGTGAAAAGTCTGTCTTTGAGGCACTTAATTGCGCAATTGAGCTTAAATATATAATAAGCAATGACATCAAGCTTTTAGAGCGTGCTCAAAAAAACTCAAAGGCAAAATTGTATCTTGCAAATGATAAAGTCATGGAGAAAATTTCATCTACAAAAAGCCCTGTAAATATTCTGGCTGCTGCAATTGAGCCTGGTTATGAAATAGATGAGATATTAAAAAAAGAAAAGCTTCTGCTTTTAGATAATATAAAAGATGCCGGAAATTTAGGCACGATAATACGCTCAGCATGTGCTTTCGGGGCGGATGGGATTTTGCTTTTCGGCGATTGTGTGGATGAATTTTCATCAAAAGTTATACGCTCAAGCGCGGGAAATATTTTTAAAATGCCAATTATTAGGCTAAATTCAGACATGTGTCTAATGAAAAAAATCAAAAAATCGCATAAGATAATATCAACAGTTGCACCCTTTGGTAAATGGGGCAAAAAGGCAAAAAAATGTGACGAACAGGTTTATCAAAAGCCCTATGTAATCATGCTCGGTTCTGAAGCTTCGGGACTATGTAACGAATTATTAAGCATGGCGGATGAGCATGTAACACTAGTCACAAATAACAATGTAGAGTCCCTAAATCTTGCTGTATTTGCAGGTATAATGCTCTATATCATAAATTCAAAAAATAACTAAATTTCTTATTGCTATGCTTTACAAATTGTGATAGAATTGTCCTGTTGAGCCTACATGAAAGGAGCCCTAATGCGGATAGCACCTATATTGTTGAATTATGGTAAGAATAATGCCATTTCTACAAAAGGGCAAGCTATAAACAGACAAAAAACACACTCTGTGCGCAATTATACGGGTAATCCATGTCAGGACTTAGCTTATGCGAGCATGTTTGATAAAAAAATTGCTCGAGATTTAAAATTAATGGGATTGATTTAGTAAATGAAACTTACTGTTTTGGGTTTAGGCTGTTGGGGTTTGGTTTTGACAAAACTCCTTACTTCGCAATTCGATGAAGTTTGGGGATGGTCAAGAAAGCAAGATTTATCGGAAGAATTGCTTTTGCATAAAAAATCCACTATGCCTTTTGAAGTTGAACTTGATAAAAGTGTCAACATTACCCATGACTTAAAGCGTGCTGTTGACGGCGCAGATATAATTCTTTTGGTTGTATCAACTTCTGCTATAAGAAGTGTCTGTGAGCAGCTAAAGGAAGCAGGTATTAAAGACGAACAGATTTTGGTCAATACTTCAAAAGGGCTTGAATTGCCCTCATTAAAGCGCATGAGTGAAGTTATAAAAGAGGTTTTGCCTAATCAAAAATTTGCCGTGCTCTCAGGTCCGACTCTGGCTCGTGAGGTGCTTGAGGGACAGCCGACAGCAGCTTCTGTTGCATCTGATGATGCTGCGGTTGCAAAATTTGTTCAGCAGCATTTAAACGTAGATGGAAGATTCAGACTCTATACAAATGATGATGTTATAGGGGTTGAATTTGGCGGAAGTTTAAAAAACGTAATTGCAATTGCTGCAGGCTTTATATCAGAGCTAAATATGGGTGATAACGCAAAAGGTGCTATTTTAACCCGCGGCATGGCAGAAATTGTGCGTGTTGGCACAGCTCTTGGTGCAAAACCCTCGACATTTTGGGGTTTATCGGGCGTGGGCGACTTAATTGCAACTTGTTCAAGCCCTTTTAGCAGAAATCATACTGTGGGCAGAATGCTTGCAAAAGGCAAAAAAATTGACGATATTTTAGCTGAGCTTGGCTCTGTTGCAGAAGGTGTTAAAACTTCAAAAGCAATTTGCGAGTTGTCAGAGAAGTTAAATATCGACACTCCCATATCTCATGCAATACATGAGGCTGTTTATTCAAAAGAAAATTCAAAAGAAATATTTATGAATCTTATGTTTCGTCAGCTTAAAGCGGAAGAAACATTTAGTAAAAAATAAAAGCTCCCATTATGGGAGCTTTTTTATACGTTTAAATTAGGATTTACTTTGTTTTTGAATTTTGTTGTTGAACCTTGGAATATAAGCTCAAAACTTCCTGTCGGACCGTTTCTTTGTTTTGCAACAATTATTTGAGCTTTGTTTTTAAGTTCTGGGTTTTCTTTGTCATAGTATTCTTCGCGATAAATAAACATTACAACGTCTGCGTCCTGCTCAATAGCGCCTGATTCACGAAGGTCAGAGAGCATAGGGCGCTTATCCGTTCTGTCTTCTACCTTACGTGACAATTGCGAGAGGGCAATAATTGGCACATCAAGCTCACGTGCTATACCTT
Organism: Candidatus Gastranaerophilales bacterium; assembly: GCA_944325115.1. Taxonomy (GTDB): domain Bacteria; phylum Cyanobacteriota; class Vampirovibrionia; order Gastranaerophilales; family Gastranaerophilaceae; genus Galligastranaerophilus. The sequence goes on from CALUYX010000008.1 coordinate 30,484, forward strand.
TTAAACCCCTTGATATGGTTGAAATTTGTTGGTTACGGTCGTTTGAGCTTCTGTCTTCAATTAATTGCAAATAATCTATCAAAATAAGCCCCAAATCAGGGTATTTCATCTTTAGTCTTCTGCATTTTGCTCTTATGTCAGAAATACTAACCCCTGCAGAATCATCAATAAACAATGGCGCTTGGTGAAGTTCGTTCATAACATTTGAAATTTTTTCCCACTCGTTTGCTTGCAATTCTCCTGTTCTTACTCTTTGTGCGTCAATTTCGGCTTCAGCGCACACTACCCTTTGTGCCAATTGTATTTTTGACATTTCAAGAGAAAATATAACAACAGGAACATTTTGCCTAATTGCGATATTCTGAGCGATATTTAGCGCAAAAGCAGTTTTTCCCATAGATGGACGTGCCGCAAGTACAACAAAGTCAGACTTTTGAAAACCTGCCGTTAAATTGTCCAAATCAACATATCCGCTTGGTACGCCCGTGTAAGAACCCTTATTTGCGCAGCGGTATTCGATTTTTTCAACAGTTTCCATAAGCAAATTTGTTAACTGTTCAATTTCTTGTGAGCTTTTTTGCTGTGCTATATCAAAAATAAACTTTTCAGCCGCTTCAAGAGATTCTTGGGCGTCGGAGTTTTTGTATGTCTGTTCAATAATGTTTGAGCCTGCGTTTATGAGCTTTCTTTTTATTGCGTTTTCTTTGATTATATTTGCGTAGTACTCGATGTTTGAACTAAGTACGGTGTCGCTCATCAAGTCGCTTAAATATTCGGCTCCTCCAATCTCATCCAGTCTGTTTTTGGATTGAAAATAGTCGCTGACACTTAGGGCGTCTACGGGTTTATTTTGGTTGTAGAGCGTAAACATCGCGTCATATATCATTCTGTTTGAGGGCGAGTAGAAAAAATCAGCCTCAAGAATTTCAACTACTCTGTTCATGCTCAAAGGATTAATTAAAATTGACCCCAATACTGCTTTTTCTGCGTCAAGATTATGCGGGGGAAGTCTTTTTGAGATGTTTTCTTTTGCTTGTACTGCCATTTATTCCATTCCGAACTTTTTAGTAAATTATAGCGCACTCAAGATTTTTGCTCAATAAATTATACTTTCGTATGAAGAAATTCTAACTTTTCTATAATTCTAAATGGCTTGAAAACCTTGTATATTAACAATGTAGTCAATCACCAATTACATTTTAAAGATTGTAATTCATCACAAAGACTAAGTATTGCTTGTAATCACTAAATTAGAATATCACGCTGATTTTCAATTGAGAGCAGCTTGATAGGAGTCAGACCTAAAATGGCTATTGTCGTAAATACAAATGTTGATTCAATAATGGTTCAAAGAAATTTGAACAGTGCAACTTCAAATTTATCAAAAGCTATTGAACGTTTGTCTACAGGTTCAAGGGTGAACCAAGCAGCAGATGACGCCGCAGGGCTGGTGATTGCAAAGGGTCTTGAAACTCAGCAAAGAGGTTCAGTCGTAGCTCAGAGTAATGCCCAAACGGGGGTTAACCTTCTGCAGACGGCCGAGGGTAATTTGGATGTTATTCAAGAGCACTTAATGAGAATACGTGACTTAACACTTCAGGCGATGAACGGCGGACGTTCCGCAGATGAGGTAAAAGCCATAGAAGATGAAGTTCTGCAAAGGGTTGCAGGTATAGACAGAGTCTCAAGAAGTGCTATGTTTAACGAGTTTCAGCTTTTCCCCGAAGCGCCATATGAACCTTTGGTGCTGCAAGTAGGTCCAAAATCCGAAAAATATACAAATACAATTGAAATTACAGATGTATTTATTGAGGCTACTTTTTCGGTGCTAACAGGCAGAACAGGCGTAGCTGTAGGATTTTTGGACGATGCGGGTGAAATTATCCCCGATGAAGATTTCAGAGAATTTCTGGACCAGATTGACGTCGGTATAAAGGAAATCTCTACAAGAAGAGGTACTATAGGTGCTATTACAAACAGAATAAATGCAACAATAGATGCTCTTGATATACAAAACGAAAATATTCTTGATGCAAAATCAAGAATTATGGATACCGATATAGGCGAAGAATCTTCGAATTTCGCTAAATATCAAATACTCCAGCAGGCGTCAGCCTCACTATTGGTACAGGCAAATCAACAACCTTCTATTGCCTTGTCAATAATATAAAAATTTAGAAATTATAAAAAACAATCTAACTGGTGATGGCAATACAGTGGATCGGGAAACCGATCCTTTTTTTTATGAGCGCAGCTCGAATTGTGACGCGACGCGTCCAATGAGAGCAAGCGAGTCTAAGGTGTGTGAAGTGCGCATGTGGCAAGCGGGGAGCTTGGCACAAAGCACAAACCGTACCCGAGCGCAGCTCGAAGGCGTGAGCCGGTGCGTCCAATGAGAGCAAGTGAGTCTATGGTGTGTGAAGTAATATGGCACAAATTTGTTTTTTGCCATATTGCACAACAGTTCTATGCCGCCGTTGCAAATGGAGCGAGAGCAAAACGAGCGAAGCGATTTTAATTGCACAGGCGAAAAAACCTAAAGGTGCGGTATATAGCTTACTTATTATTTTCAAATAAAATATAAATAGCTTCCAATAAGTCATTTATATCTTTGACTATGATTGCAACGAATTGTTCTATTTGCTTGATAAGTTCTTTGTTATTGTCATCTAAATTGTTATAAAATTTTTCGTTGTTATTTATATTTTTAAAAATATCGTTTAAAAATATAAACTGACACTGGCTTTTTATAAGATAAGCGCTTGCTTCTCTCATTGCATTATATGTTGCTTTATATAGCCCTCTGTTGGCAAAATGCTTGCTGAGCCAATTATTTCTTTTTTTAAGAAATTCCTTTTTAAATTCTACAAATGAAAAATTATTGTTCATAACTATAAAAATAAATAATAATTTAATAAAATAAATTATAGTTTATCGCAATAATATTGTCAAGACCATAAAATACTATTATGGACGAACAAAATATACTAAAGACTTTTGGTTTTAATTTTAAAATTGCAAGAATGAAGTTAAATCTTTCGCAGGATAACATTGCTGATTTAACAAACTTTAGTAAAGCCTATATCAGTAATGTAGAGCGTGGTAAGCATAATTTATCGTTAATTAACGCACTTAAATTTGCAAAAGTTGTTAATAAAACTATTGAAGAATTAATTTCAGACGATTAAAATACTTTTATGGCTAAAACAAAAACTAAATGGGTGTGTCAATCTTGCGGGTATGAGAGTTTTTCCTACCTTGGCAGATGTCCTGATTGCAATAATTTTGCAACATTTTGCGAAGAAGTTGTGCAAGAGGCGACAGTAGCTAAGACAAATTCTGCTTCTATCATATTAAATACTGATTTATCCGCAAAGAAAATAAAAGACATAGAAAACGACGAAAAAATTCGCATTAAAACTGATATGCAAGAGTTTGACAGAGTTTTAGGCGGCGGTTTTGTGGCGGGTTCTCTTGTATTATTAGCAGGTGACCCCGGTATCGGTAAGTCTACTCTTATTTTGCAGACTTGCAAAAATTTATGCTCGAAAAAAGAAAATAAAGACCCGATTTGTGCACTGTACATATGTGCGGAAGAATCTCCCCAGCAGGTTAAACTAAGGGCGCAAAGGCTTGGGGCGGATGCTGATAATTTATATGTCACAAATCAAAACTGCCTTGAAGAAGTTATTAAACAAATTGATGAAATTAAGCCTGATTTTTTGGTTGTGGATTCTATTCAAGCAGTGTATTCATCGCAGATTACAAGCTCGTCGGGTTCTGTTTCTCAGATTAGAGAGTGCACAAATATTTTAATGCACATTGCTAAACAAAAAAATATTACAACGGTTATAAT
>CALUYX010000009.1 GCA_944325115.1 Candidatus Gastranaerophilales bacterium
CGAACCGGCACGTGGGGTGAACCACACCAGATTTTGAGTCTGGCACGTCTACCAATTTCATCACACCGGCAGGTAAAGTTATTCAATTTTCAATCTGCTATGTGATGAAATTGGTCTACATATTTTCTAAAACATGCTCCGCCTGTTTTGCATCACACCGGCAGGTAAAGTTATTCAATTTTCAATCTGCTATGTGATGAAATTGGTCTACATATTTTCTAAAACATGCTCCGCCTGTTTTGCATCACACCGGCAGGTAGAATTATCATACCAGAAAAAGATTATTTTTCCAGTTCTTTTTTTAGAATTTCATTTAACAGTTGCGGATTAGCTCTACCCTTGGTTTCTTTCATAACTTGACCCACAAAGAAACCAAAGAGTTTATCTCTACCGCCTTTGTAAGCTGCAACTTGTTCAGGATTTGCTGCAACAACTTTTCTTGCAAGCTCTTCAAGAGCACCAGTGTCAGATAGCACGCTTAAGCCTTTTTTCTCAACCAGCTCTTGAGCATCATCACCGCTTTTTAAAATGTCAACAACAAGTTGTTTTGCTATGTTGTTTGAAATTGTTCCCTTCTCAAGTAGTGAAAGTAGTTTTACAAAGTTTTCAACCGTTAACTTTGAATCATTTATTGAGATTTTCTCTTCTTTTAGATAAGCTGCAACCTCGCCCATAAGGAAGTTTGAGGCAACTTTTGGATTTACGCCCGCTTCAAGAGTTTTATCATAAAAAAGTGCTATATCCATTTGATTTACAATGACATTTGCGTCATATTCGCTTAAGCCAAGACCCACATATCTTTCTATTTTTTGAAGAGGCAGTTCTGGCATTGTGGATTTTATCTCATCAATCCACTCTCTGCTTATCTTAAGTGGCATTAAGTCGGGCTCAGGGAAGTAACGGTAATCATGGGCATCTTCTTTGCCGCGCATGGATGAAGTTGTGCCGCTGTTATCATCCCAGAGTCTTGTTTCTTGGACGACTTCGCCACCGTCTTCAATAATTTCCGTTTGTCTTTCAAATTCGTATTCTATGGCACGAACAAGAGCTTTAAAGCTGTTTACGTTTTTAATTTCAGCTCTTGTACCAAACTCTTTTTGACCTCTTGGTCGTACCGAAATATTGGCGTCAGCTCTCATTGAGCCTTCTTCCAAGTTTCCGTCGCATACGCCAATGTATCTTAATATGTTTCTTAGTTGCTCTACATATTCTCTTGCTTCTTCAGAAGAGCGCATGTCGGGTTCTGAAACAATTTCCAAAAGCGGTGTGCCTGCTCTGTTTAAATCAACAAGAGAGTATGATGACCCGTATAGACCTGCTGCACCTGCGTGTACAAGTTTGCCTGCGTCTTCTTCAAGGTGTGCTCTTGTTATTCCTATTTTTTTATTTGAAATTTGTACCCAGCCGCCAAGACAAATAGGCTCGTCAAATTGAGATATTTGATAGCCCTTTGGTAAATCAGGATAAAAATATTGTTTTCTGTCAAATTTGCATCTTTCGGGAATTTGAGAATTTAGTGCCAATCCTGTCAAAATACCCATTCTTACGGCTTCTTTGTTTAAAACTGGCAATACACCGGGCATACCAAGTGTAATAGCCGAAGTTTGTGTGTTTGGTTCTTTTCCAAAGCTTGCGCCGTCGGGTGCAAATATTTTAGTGTTTGTTTTCAATTGAGCATGGACTTCAAGCCCAATGACCATTTCGTATTTTTCTTTCATATCGACAGGTGTCATTTTCTCTCCTCGGTAAAAGTATTTTACTAAACTATATCATAAAAAAAATTATAAAAAAGTTAATAATTTGTAACATAAGCTTAAAAATAAGCACATTATTTTGTCGTTTTGAGTTTATTTATATAAGGAAGTGGAGTTATAAAATGAGTTATCCTTTAAATAACCAACAGTGTGTACCTCAGCAAACAATGCCTTATGCAACTTGCGGCGCTGTTTCAATAAATATCATGAATCCTACCGTAGGTATGGCAAATCCCATTTGTCAACCTTGTCCAAACGGTTTGTATCAATATCCGCAAGCAAGTTTGTATGCTCAACAACCGACACAAATGCAGTATCCGATGAATTACAATAATAATATTAATACTCAATCGCCGATGAATGCGATTAATTCTGACCAGCCAAATACTGCTGCTGTTCCTCCTGCACCTCAGCCTAGCGCACAGGAAACAAAAACAGAAGAAAAAAAGGATGAGAAAAAAGAAGAAAAATTAAAAGAAAAAGTCCCCCTGACAGATGAATATATTATGTCATTGGAAAATTATCTAAACTCTCAGGATTCTAAAATTCGTTTGATGGCAGCAAAAGATATTCTGGAAAGATTCAAAGAAGATTCAACAAGAAAAAATGACGCAGCATTAACTGCACTGTTAAATAAAATATTACAAGACCCAAATTCTGCAGTAAGATTTTTAGGTTTGACAACACTTGAGGCAGGCTATGCTTCAGGTGATGACAAGACTGTACAAATTCTAAAATCAATACAAGCGGACGGTCAAAAAGAATACGGTGAAGATTCACTGTTAGCCTCACAAATACTTCTTAATATGAGCGCAGGTGACAAGGTTAAGTTTAAGCCTGCTGATGGAGAAGTTACTCCTGATGAAACTACAAAAGACAACAAAGATACGACTAAGGAGGCTGCATAATGGGTGCACTTTTAAATGTAGCAACAAAAGCAGCAGCTCTTATGGCAACAGGAGTTTCTTTGTACGAAATAAACTCACTTGGTGTTCGTCAGGCAAATATTAAGCGCGAAAGTAATTATGCTGATGACTTTATTGCTCAAAATATCGGTTCATCGAAACTAAATTATCCGAGCGAAAAACATAATGCAGTTAAAAAATGGATAAGAGATTTCCAATATTTGCCTCAGCCATCAGAAGCTTGGAATACTGTTAGCGGTTATGTCCAAGGTGCTGCTCAAGGAATATTCTATAATGCTTTGAATCTGGGCTTTTCCGCTTTGACATTCTTTGCTAAAAAAGATGGTCTGAAAAAAGCAGGTGTGGTTGGACTCGGACTTTCTATGGCATGGGATTTTATTGCAAATGGTACAAATTTATTTGAAAAAACCGACTATTTGCGAAAGAAATAGCCATAACTCTCAGGCTATAGGGTTTTACATCAACTTTACAAAACTTAATATTTTTTAAAAAAATAGCAATTTAATTTATTCACAAGATTTAAAACTACTGTTAAAAGATATATTAATTAAAAGGAGATTTATATGATACAACCGCAGTATTCACAACCTCAGTATTCAATGCCAAGTGCAGTAAGCATTAATATATATGAACCAAAAAGTTATGGTACTGCTCCTGCTCAACAAAATCCGTATGCAACTTCTCCAATGCAGCAAGCTCCATATGGATTCACAAACCAACTTTATGCAATGCCTGAAGCATCAGCTTGGGGTGCACAACCTTCTACGGTTCAATCTCCTTACCAACAGTATGCTACAAACCCTGTAATCCCCCAATATACTCCCGCTGCTCCTGCGGCACAAGCTCCTGTAGCTCCTGTTGCACCTCAACCAATGCCCGAGAGCACAATTGAACCACAACAACCTGAAGCAACTCAAATGCCTGAAGTAAAAGATGCGCAAGATGCTCCCAAGGTTGATACAGATGCTTTAATTAAAGACCTTAAAAGCACGGATTACAATGCACAGGCTGAAGCAATAACTTCAATTGCTAACTTTACGCAAGCAAGCCCTGATATAGCACTTCAAGTTGCTACTGACCCTGTTAAACAGTCTTTAATTGACATTATTAATGCTGATACAAGTGCTCTTCCCGATACAACCGATGCACAAAAAGCACTTCAAGAAAAACAAAACAAAGGTGAAAAATTAACTCCTGAAGAACAAGCACAACTTGACCAACTTTCACCCAAGGTAGCAGCTGACAAAAACAAAATCTTTGCATTGTTCACTTTAGCAATGGTACAAAAACTTGCAAGAGATAACGAAGCACAATATGCTCAATTCCAAACTGAACAAGGCAAACAAGCTCCTGCTCAACAAGGTTTAAAAGACCTTATGGGCTATAATGAAATAGTTAACACTATTCAAAATGAACCCAACAAAGAACTTAAAATAGCTGCTATTCAAGCTCTTCAATATGTAGCAAAACCTGAAGAAAAGGCAGAAGTTGAACAAATTCTTCAAACTTCACTAAACAGCCAAGATGCTGATGTTAAACAAACTGCACAAGACGCTTTGGCTAAATTAGGCGAAGTACCTGCTGCAGATGCACAACAACAAAATACTCAAGAGGCTCAAAAAGCAGCTTAGTAAATAATATTTTATAGCAAATATTACCCGTACCATTATTTTGGTGCGGGTTTTATTATTAATATATATTAATATTTTGAAAAAAAATAAAAGCTGTTGTTTAATTAGAATATGAGTAAAATTACCAGATTTGAGCCGAATAATAACAATAAAAAGGTCGCACAGCTAAAATCATATCTTGGCTTTGAGTATATAAAGCTTAAAAAGGATGTAAACGGTCTTGAGTTTAATTTTGAACATTTGACCGAATACGCAAGGGAAGTGCGCTATATTGTTTCTGTTGCAAGAAAAACAGCTGATGGCACTTGTGTTTATAATTATTTTGTTGAATGCGGTAAACTAAATTTGTTTTTTGATGCGTATTTTAATGGTAAAATTGAAGGTGAAATTATTGATATAGACAAATTAAAGCCGGAAAACCTCGCATGAAAACAAACGATTTTTTAAACGAATATTCATTAATCTTGCACTCTTGTGAAAGACCCTCGAGGTACATAGGTGGCGAGTTTTTAAGTGAAAATAAAGACTTTGACTCATCAGAAGTTAAAGTTGCGTTTGTTTTTCCTGATAAATATGAGATAGGCATAAGTAACTTTGGGCACAAAATTTTATACCACATCGTAAATTCAAAAGAAAAATACATGGCAGATAGAGTTTATGCTCCCGATAAAGATTTTCTGAATTTATTAAAAGAAAATAATAAAACTCTCTATGCACTTGAGTCAAAAAAACCTCTTAAGAGTTTTGATTTTTGGGCTGTTGCGCTTCAATATGAAATGTCTTATACAACTGTTTTGAAACTTCTTGAAGTATCAAATATACCGCCATTAAGCGCAGATAGAGGTGAAGACGACCCGATTATTTTTGCAGGCGGTCCTTGTGCGTATAACCCTGCTCCTATGAGCGATTTTATTGATTTGTTTCTTATAGGTGATGGCGAAGAAGTTGTTATAGAGGTATTAGATAAGTATAATTCTTTGAAAAATATGACAAGGGATGAGTTATTAAAAGAATTATCATCCATCAAGGGTGTATATTGTCCAAAATACCCTAAGAAAACGGTTAAGAGGGTTTTTATTCCCGACAAAGAATCCCACCCTATAAAATCTCCAATATCACACTTTGTAAGTGTCCATGACAGGGCTACGGTTGAAATAAGACGCGGCTGTGGCAGATTGTGCAGATTTTGCCAGAGTGCTCATACTAATTTGCCGATTAGAGAAAGAAGCAAGGAGGATGTAATTTCTCTTGCTTGTGAATATGTTAAAAATACCGGATATGACGAATATTCACTGCTTTCTTTATCCTCAAATGACCATACTTCTATTGAACAAATTATAGAAGACCTAAACAAGCACTTTGATGGTACAGGAATAAGTGTTTCTTTACCCAGCCAGCGTGCTGACAAATTTTCTCTTAAGTTGGCAAAACTTATGCAGGCTGAGAGAAAAAGCACAATAACTATTGCTCCTGAGGCAGGAAGCCAGAGGATGAGGGATATCATAAATAAAAATCTCAGTGAAGAGCAGATTTTAAACGCTGTTTTGTCCTGTGTTGAGTCCGGTTGGGATAAAATAAAATTTTATTTTATCATAGGTCTGCCTTTTGAAGAAGACTCAGACGTTTTGGCGATTGCTGATTTAATTAAAACAATAAATTATAATTGCAAAAAGCGCGGTTTTAGGCTGCCTTCAATTACTTGCTCGATTTCAGTTTTCGTTCCAAAGCCTCATACGCCTTTTTCTTGGCACGGGCAAAATACTCTTGAAGAAATTGAGAGAAAAAAATCTTTGCTTTTGTCAAGGAAACATGAAATTAAAAATGCCAGATTAAATTTTCACTCTCCAAAAGTCTCACGACTTGAGGCTTTTTTCACAAGAGGCGATGACAGGGTGGCAAAATTTATCTATGAGTTGTATAAAAGCGGCTCTTACCTTGATTCTTGGGAAGAAAATATTGATTTTGAATTGTATGATGCGATAGCAAAAAAACTTGATATCGATATTCAAAAAGAGGCTTCATTGCATATGAACCCAAATGATGCAGCACCTTGGGATGTCATTGATTGCGGTATTGATAAAAACTGGCTTATAAACGAGTATAACAGAGCAAAAGAAGTTAAAACAACGATTCCTTGTGAGGTTGCTTGTTCAAATTGCGGAGTTTGCAAGAATCTAAACGTTAAGAAAATTCTTGATAAATAATTATTTTGTTAATTTTTCAACAGTTGCCATAAAATTCATTATGTCAATTGGCTTTGTAAGATAGTTTTCGCAACCGAGCATTTTTGCGCTTTGTTTATCTTTATCCATAGCAAATGCAGATACAACAACTGTCTTTGGATAATCAATCTTTTCTTCTTTGAGTTTTTTTAATAGCGAAAAGCCATCAAGCTTTGGAAGTTGAATGTCTAAAATCATCAAGTCAAAAGACTCTTTTAAAAGCGTATTGTATGCTTGTTCGCCGTCGAAGTTTTTTGTAACGCTGTAGTTTTTGTATTCAAGTATATCCGTAAACAATTTCATATTTGTCGGATTGTCTTCAACTACAAGTATTTTTTTCATATTAATGCGCCTTTTAATACTACTTTAAACGTAGTGCCCTTGTTTACAGTGCTTTCTAAAGTGATTTTTCCTTTTAGCAGTTTGACCAGTTCTTTTGTTATGGTCAAACCCAGCCCTGTTGAGCTTTGGTTTTTTACATAAATGTTGTTCAGGTGAACAAATTTTGTGAAAATTTTGTTATGGTATTTTTTGTCTATTCCGACACCATTGTCTTGCACTTCTAATATAAAGTCTTTATTCTCGTTTGAGATTCTTATTTCAATTTTTCCGTTATCAGGGGTAAATTTTATCGCATTACTCAAGAGATTATACAGTATTTGTTGCAGTTTTTGATAATCTGAGATGATATTTCCCTTGCAAGTGTTTATAAAGTTTACTGATATAGATTTTTGTTCCGATAGCGGTGTTAGAATATTTATTGCTTCTTGAATTACAACCCCGGGGTCAAGCTCCATAAGTGAAGCCTTCATAGCTTTTGATTCTATTTTTGATAAATCCAATATTTCATTTATCATCCCCAAAAGGTGCAGACTGGAGATTTGAATATCTTTTATGTATTCTTCCTGCTTTGGATTTAATTCTCCAAAAATTTTACATCCCAGTGCTTGAGAAAAGCCTATTATAGCATTTAGCGGGGTTCTTAGTTCGTGGGAAATATTAGCCAAAAAGGCGTTTTTTGTTTTATCAAGTTCTATTAGTTTTTTGTGCTGTTTTTCAATTACTTCATATGCGCTATTCTTTTCAGCTATGGCGTCTTGAAGTGCTTTTAATTGCATTTTGTAAACGTCATTAAGTTCATAGTCTTTAATAAGGTAAGAAGCAATGGCGCAAAATGCTGCAAATGAAGATAATTCTGACTCACTGTATTTTGCCTTGCTTTTAAGCAGAATAAGCCCGTATAAGGAGTTTTTAATCAAGAGTTTTGATATCGTGAGAAAACCATAGTTAGAATCATCAATTTGTGTTTCGTATGTATGATTTTCGCATTCAATAATTTTTTTTGAAAGCTCTTTATCTAAAACAAGCGGTATGATGTCATCGTTTGTCCTTTGTGAAACACGATAAAATTCATCATCGTTGATAAAATATACTCCCGCAAAGTTGAATTTTAATATTGTAGATAAGTTTTCAAGTAATGAGTCATAAAAATTGCCCCTACAAGCATCCGCATTATTGAGAAGGGATGTCATAAGGGCTAAAGTTTTTCTTTCGCAATTGTTCATATTAAAATTATAAACCCACAAACAAAATGGGGCAAACTCTTAACACTAGTCAATATTAAGTTTGTAGCCACCTTTTGTAGCGTTTTGTAAAATGTCTTCGTTTATTTTTGTTCTTAGGTTTTTGATGTACTTGTAAACGTAGTCTGTAGGCAGCTCAAGAACGCTTGCCAAGTCTTTAGCGTAGACAATTTGATTTTTGTTTTTTATAAAGTGGTCAAGAACCATTTGTTCTCTTTGTGTCAAAGACTTTTTAAATGAAATTTGTAAATTTGCAAAAGCTTCTTTTTTATTTTCTTTTTTGTCCATTACCTCTTTTTGCATTTCAACAGACTTAGAAGCTACTTTTAATATTTTGTCCTTAGGTTTTTCTTTTTTAATTTCAGAAACAGAAGCTGATATCTTCTCGTTTTTAAGTACTATATCTACAATATCCCTTGTTTGCTTTTCTTCTTTTAATGTTTTGCCAAGGCGTTTTGCAAACTCCTCAAGAGTAATTTTTTCAAGAGAACTTCTCCATTGTTTGATTTCTTCTTTGCTTAAGTATTCACTCATTTAGATTATTCCCCTTATATGTGTGAAGTGTTATCCATTAACTCTTTTATAGCATATTCCATGCCTAAAATCAGCAAATATTGCCTAAATTAAATTTTTATGTATAAAATTAAAATTTATAAAAAAAGGCTTGACAATAAAAAATGAGCCCTGCATTTGCAAGGCTCATTCAAGTTTATGAATTTTGATTAGTCGTCAGCGTGACCTGCTGTGCCTAATACATCTTTCATTTTGTGCATTACCATTTCTTTAACGGCAGTTCTACCCGGTCCCATATATTCTCTCGGGTCGAATTTTTCAGGATGTTCAACAAAGAATTCACGAATTGTAGAAGTCATTGCCAATCTCAAGTCTGTGTCAATGTTGATTTTTGCTACACCGTGTTTAGAAGCATATGCTAACATTTCTTCGGGAACACCTTGAGCATCAGGTAGGTTACCACCGAATTTATTACATTTAGCAACAAATTCTTTTGGTACTGAAGATGAACCGTGAAGAACGATAGGATAGTCATATCCTACTACATCAAAAATAGCTTTCTTACATTCAGCAAGTCTTTCAAAGTCAAGTTTAGCTTCGCCTTTGAATTTGTATGCGCCGTGAGATGTACCGATTGCAATAGCCAAAGAGTCGCAGCCTGTTTCTTTAACAAATCTTGCAGCTTCTTCAGGGTCAGTGTATGTAGCGTGTTTAGCATCAACTTTAACATCGTCTTCAACACCTGCTAATTTACCAAGTTCAGCTTCAACTGAAACTCCTCTTGCATGAGCATATTCAACAACTTGTTTTGTAAGTGCAATGTTTTCATCAAGCGGGAATCTTGAACCGTCAATCATAACTGAAGAGAAACCGCCATCGATACAAGCTTTACAAATTTCAAAATCTGCACCGTGGTCTAAGTGAAGTGCAATCGGAACTGTTGTTGTAGCAAGTGCAGCTTCAACAAGTTTAATAAGATATGTTTGATTAGCATATTTTCTAGCGCCTGCAGAAACTTGCAAAATAATGGGCGAGCGGGTTTCTTCCGCTGCTTCTGCTATACCTTGTAAGATTTCCATGTTGTTTACGTTGTAAGCACCAATTGCGTATTTTCCGGCAAGTGCTTTTTTGAACATTTCGCCTGTTCCAACGAGTTTTCTTTCTGTCATAAAGTTAATCCTCATTAATGTACCGTATACGCTGATAATATTATAACAAAATGCAGACAATTACAAGCTAAAGTTATTTGTAACGTTTTCTTTACAATTTATAAAGTATTTTCCATGCTCTGCCGATAAAACATACATATTCTATGTTAATGTTACGGAAAGGATTTTTGGATGGCTAGCGGTGTAAATGACAATCTTGCCGAAGGTTTTTTTAAGGTTACTGTAAACCCATGGGGTCAAGGCAAGGGTGACGACTGCTTATGGAATATTGCAGTAGGAGTTTTGGCAAGGGAAGGAAATGATAATCCTACCGTGCAAGAAATTAACGATACAATTGAAGCAATAAAAGAAAACAATAACAAAGCTGATGGTTATCACATTCGCGAAGACAACATTATTTATGCAAAACAGGAAATACTTGTACCACTTGAGGATGCAATTGCAGGTATTAAAGAAAAAGTGAACACGCTGACAAGTGAATACAATACACTAAAAAGTCAATATGACTCATATTGCGATGAACTTAGCGGAATTAATCTCAATGTTTATTTTAAAAAACAGGCATATGATGAAGCATATGAGGCATATTCCAAATATCCTTCTGGTGCAAATATCCAGGCAAAGACTAATGCAGAAGAAGTTATGAATAGTGCAAAAAAAGATTATGAGACCGCTTTAGAGGCGTTGGAAGCTCATAAGCAAAAAATAGATGATACTAGTGCTTTACTAGGTGAAAAAAATAATGAAATTAATGCTTTCAAGGAAGATTTAGAAGTTTATATTGATGATTATGATGATAGCAAAGAGACGTTGGATGAGCAACTTAAAGAAGTTGCAGGCTATATTACTGAAATAGATGATGAGACTGATGGCTTACTAAAAGAATTAAATGATTTGTATAATGAGCTTAATGAATTTGGCAATGACGCTCCGAATCCTGAAAGCAATGATGAGTATGCCAAGGCACAAGAGTACCTCTCGAATGGCGTACAGGATGGTGTGTTAGAATCAAATGATAAAACTGCACAAACAACATACCCTGACGAATTTGCAAGTGATTCGGCACTAACAAGTTATGTTATCGATAAAAATACAGGTAAAAACCGTGACTATGTAAACGATACAAGTATGTCTGCAGATGGCAAGAAATATACAATCACATTTAATGACGGTAGAAAAATTACATATACAAAAGATGAAGAAACGGGAAAATGGGTTGCAAACAATGCTGCTAGCAGCACTTCAGATACAAAGCAAACTGAAAAGACTACTCCTGAAGAAGAGTCAGAAGATTTGTATAATAAGTTAAACAAGAAAGAATTGACAGACACTGATATAATCAACTATCTGGCAAATGATCAAAATGTTAATAGCGATAATTTGAATGATATATTTGTCGGATTAAATGATGATGGTGCGAAAGATAAGCTAACAGAAATTGTAAATGGTTTATTATACAAAGATGAAGATGAGCTAACAAAAAATGAAGAAACAGTTCTTGAAAAATTTGCAAAAGAAATTGAAAATAACTCTGAATCAGAAACAAGTAAGGCGTTGAAAAATGATTCAAAACAAAACGGCAAAGGACTTACATATGCTCAAAAGTGGGAGCAATATAATTGTGTCAGATTAGTGCAAAATGATTCTGATTTTCAAAAGTTCCTTGATGGTGCAAATACGGGAATGAATTCTGAAAGTATAAATGACGCTAAAGACCCCGACTACTTTGATGATGTAAACGAGCAGTATGATTTATACACTGAGTATAAGAAGTATTGTGAAAACTATAGTGAACTAATTGTTATGATGGCGAATACTTATAGGGAAACAGGACAAGCAGAGTCGGGCAAGGAATATGATACCATAAGTAATAATTATCCACAATATTCAGTGTATCGTAACCGCATTGTTACAGAAAGTGACAAATACAACTCCGAAATTTTGGATGGAACGCAAAACAATGCCAAAAACTTCGTTGATATGTGCAAAGAATGGGTAGATTTTATCAATGAAAATGGCACTGATGAACAAAGAGATAAACTTTCAGAGTTTGGCTTAATTTAGATTTACCCCTGCTACCCATATTTACACACTCCCAAAAAAACTGTATAATAATATTACACAGTATATTGGGAGTGTTGTATTATGGAAAATTTAAAAATCGCAATCGGTTGTGACCATGGTGGTTTTCACCTGAAAGAAAAAATTCTTGAGTATCTGGGCGTACACAACATTGAGTACAAAGACTTTGGTATCTATACCCTTGAACAAAGCGATTACCCGATAGTTGCAAAAGAAGTTGCGCAAGAAGTTGCAGCAGGTAACTTTGACAGAGGTATATTAATCTGTGGTACGGGTCTTGGCATGTCAATTACTGCAAACAAAACAAAAGGCGTGCGTGCTGTTTGCCTTGAAAATACTTACTCTGCGAGAGTTTCTCGTGCTCACAATAATGCAAATATTTTGTGCTTGGGTGAGAGAGTAATCGGTCAAAACCTTGCGCTTGATATAGTTGATGTTTGGCTAAAAACAGGATTTGAGGGCGGCAGACATAAACGCAGAATTGATATGATTGAGTAATAAAATAAAAATTGAATCTCAATATTTTTGTTTTAAAATAAAACTAAAGAATTAGTAACAAAATATTAGGAAGTTTATAACAATGTTTGAAAGATTTACGGAAAAAGCAATACGTGTAATTATGCTGGCTCAGGAAGAAGCTCGCAGGTTGGGACACAACTTTGTGGGTACCGAGCAAGTCTTACTTGGTCTTATAGGCGAAGGCACAGGTATTGCGGCTAAGACGCTTAAATCAATGGGTGTCAACATAAAGGATGCTCGTGCTCAGGTTGAAAAAATTATCGGTCGCGGCAGTGGTTTTGTTGCCGTTGAAATTCCGTTTACTCCTCGAGCAAAGAAAGTTCTTGAGCTTTCTTGGGATGAGGCAAGACAACTCGGACACAACTACATAGGTACTGAGCACCTTTTGTTAGGCTTGATACGCGAAGGTGAAGGTGTTGCAGCAAAAGTTCTTGAAAATCTCGGCGTAGACCTCAATAAATGCCGCAGCAATGTTATTAAGCTTTTAGGAGAATCAAAAACTTCATCATCGGGGGGACAAACTGCAACCCCCGGTGCTTCTCAAAGTAAAGCAAAAACACCGAGTCTGGATGAGTTTGGTACAGATTTAACTCTTGCTGCGCAAGAACAGCGTCTTGACCCTGTTGTCGGCAGGGAAAAAGAGATAGAACGTGTTATACAAATCCTTGCACGTCGTACAAAAAATAATCCGATTTTAATAGGTGAACCCGGTGTAGGTAAAACAGCCATAGCTCAAGGTTTGGCACAAAAAATTGTTGACTGTGAAGTTCCTGACATTTTAGAGAACAAAAAAATCATTCAGCTTGACATGGGCTTGCTTGTTGCAGGTACTAAATACCGTGGCGAGTTTGAAGAGCGCCTTAAAAAGATAATGGATGAGATTCGTCAAGCGGGTAATGTTATTCTTGTAATTGATGAAATGCACACACTTATAGGCGCAGGCGCTGCTGAAGGCGCTATTGACGCTGCAAATATTCTAAAACCTGCATTATCAAGAGGTGAAATTCAGGTAATAGGTGCTACAACGCTTGATGAATACAGAAAACACATCGAAAAAGACTCTGCTCTTGAGCGTCGTTTCCAACCTGTAATAGTCGATCAGCCCTCTGTTGAAGAAACGATTGAAATCATTCGCGGATTAAAACCTAAATACGAAGAGCACCACAAGCTTCATATTTCTGATGAAGCTATTGTTGCTGCTACTGAGCTTTCAAGCAAGTTTATAACAGAGAGATTTTTACCCGATAAGGCAATAGATATTATAGATGAAGCAAGTTCAAAAGTTCGTTTGAACGTTTCAGCATTGCCTCCCGAGGGTAGAGAGCTTGAAAAACAGTTAAAAGCTATTATTAAAGAAAAAGAAGATGCAATACGCAATCAGGAATTCGAAAAAGCTTCTGACTTAAGAGATGATGAAGCTAATTTGAAAGACCAGATAAGAGAAATACAAGAAAAATGGCGTACTGAGCAAGATGCCAACAAACCTACTGTTGGTGTTGAAGAGGTTGCACAGGTAATTTCGACCATAACAGGTATTCCTGTTACAAAAATTACCGAAGGTGAATCTCAAAGACTTCTTAAACTTGAAGATACTCTGCACTCAAGAGTTATCGGACAACATGAAGCTGTTGTATCTATTTCAAAGGCTATTCGCAGAGCTCGTGTTGGCTTAAAGAGCCCGAACAGACCAATAGGCAGCTTTATTTTCTCAGGTCCAACCGGTGTTGGTAAAACCGAGCTTGCAAAAGCGCTTGCAGAAGCTGTTTTTGGCTCTGAAGACAATATGGTAAGAATTGATATGTCTGAGTTTATGGAAAAACATACAACTGCAAAGCTTATCGGCTCACCTCCGGGATATGTAGGTTATGATGACGGCGGACATATGACTGAAATTATCAGAAAGAAACCTTATTCGGTTGTTTTGTTTGATGAAATCGAAAAGGCTCACCCTGATGTATTTAATATTATGTTGCAAATACTGGATGATGGTAGATTGACAGACTCCAAGGGTCGTCATGTAAGCTTTAAGAACACAATTATCATAATGACATCAAACGTTGGTGCTCATATGATTCAAAATACGGCAAAACTTGGCTTCTCTGTTACAAATGATGAGAAAAAAGATAAATATGAAAAACTGAAAGAAACTGTTATGGAAGAGCTCAAAAAGTCATTTAGACCTGAGTTCTTGAACAGAATAGACGACATCATAGTCTTTGCTCACCTTAACAAAGAAGAAATCAGAGAGATTGTCGACCTTATGCTTAACGACTTGTTTAAGCGTTTGGGAGAACGTCAACTCAAGATTGAAGTTACGGATGCTGCAAAAGATTACCTCGCAAAAGAAGGATACTCTGAAACTTATGGTGCAAGACCTCTTAGAAGAGTTATACAGAAAAATGTTGAAGATGTCCTTGCTGAGGAGATTTTAACAGGTAATTACCAAGAAAACGATGAGCTTATAATGGATGTTCGAGATGACAAAATTGTCATTGAGAAAAAAGTAAAAGCTTAATTGTAAATGATTGTTAATTTGAAAAATGCCCGTAATCACTGATTATTGGGCATTTTTTATAACTGTTTTATTAGAATATATAAATACTATTGGCAATTTTTTATATTTATCAATTTTATTTACATATAAAAAGAATTTATATATGGAATAAAATGAAAAGTAATCTAAAGACTGTTCAAAAGAATGTAAACAAAGAAAATTTAAACAAGAAAAGCCTGTACCTTGTCGAAAGCGACAAGTTGCTGCGAGTTGCCCTAAGAAAGAAAATATTTGAATCAGATAAGCTAATACCGCTTGGCGAGTCTTCTTATTGCGATGATTTGTCTGATAAAATTATAAATCTTAAGCCAAATATTCTTGTGTTATCTTCTTTCAAGGCTGATACGGATAATATAAAACACCTGCAAAGGATAAAGTTTGAATCGCCGACAACTAAGACAATTGTCATAGCAAATGAATCTGATGAATCAGAATTTTATAAAGCTGCAAGAGCGGGTGTTAAGGCGTATTGTTTACAGGATTACACTGCAGATAAACTTCTTTGCGTTATAAATAAAGTAGTGCAAGGTAATTGCCACTATGATGAATCAGTAAGTAACCTAATTTATAACTTAGTTTTAAGACTGGGTACGGTTGATTATTTCCCGATAGATAAACCTGTTGAAGAGCAGCTTGGAATAACCGAGAGAGAATGTGAAGTTGTTCTTGCGGCGGCTAAATATGATGAATATGTAATTATAGCAAAACACTTGTGTATTTCTCCGCACACAGTAAAAGTGCATTTAACAAATGCATACAGAAAACTGAATGTTTCTGGCAAACTCCCTGCAGTACTAAAGGTGCTTGAGCATTTTTACGGTATTAAATTTTAGTTTACATTGTGCTATGCTTCAGGTAATATAGTCTTATGCACTTGGAGAGGTGTCCGAGTGGTTTAAGGTGCAAACCTGGAACGTTTGTGTGGGGGCAACTCCACCGGGGGTTCGAATCCCCCCCTCTCCGATTTTTATTATCTTTTTGTCGAATGTTTTTTCCATAATTTTATTTAATACTTTCTTTATAGATAAGGAGAAAGTATGTATTATAACGTTTTAAATGCTAAAGAAATAGTTCAGCTTGATTCTCAAAAAATGCAAAAGAAAACATTGCTTGAAGATGGCGATAGCAATTTTAATATTATTGCATTAAAAAAAGAAGAGATAATCGATACGCACACTTCCGTATGCAATTCTGCTGTTTATGTGATAGGGGGTGAAATCGAAATGCATTTTGATGCACAAAAATTTCTTTTAAACGAGGGTGATGTCTTAATGTTTAAAAAAGACCACGAGCACAAAGTTAGAGCACTAAGCGATTCAAAATTCTTTCTAATTAAAATTTAAGCCTGATTATTCAGGCTTAAATGCTGCTTTTATGTTAAAATCTACTCACAGTGAGTAGAATAAGTATACTTGATTGCACGCTAAGAGATGGCGGATATGTCAACAATTGGTATTTTGGCAAAGAAACTATGAGAAATATTGCCAAAAAGCTGCAATGTGCCAAAGTTGAGCTTGTAGAGTGCGGTTTTTTATTGGACAACATTACAGATGAAAACTGTACGCTTTTTTCATCTTTTGAAGCTTTTAAAAAGAATTTTGATGACTATATCGACATTAAAAATACTGTTTTAATGATAAAAACAGGCACTTTTGATATAAAAAATCTTCCTGCATGCAGTAATTCCACCCCTAATTTTCTAAGAATAATTTTTAAAAAAAATCAGCTAAAAGACGCTCTCAATTTCGCAAAAGAACTGTTAGATAAGGGATATAATGTCTTTTTAAATCCAACATTTTTATCTTTGTACAGTGAACAGGAATTTTGCGAGCTTGCAGGTAAAATAAAGGAAATAAACCCCTATGGCTTTTCTTTTGTAGATTCAATAGGTTCGCTTAACCCTAAAGTTTTAAACAATTACTATAATATTGCAGATGAAATTTTATCTGATAAAACCGTATTTTGCCTGCATCTGCACAATAGTATGCAATTAGCTTTTAAAAATGCCTGTGCTTTTATTGATAATTCACGCGATAGAAAAATTATAATCGACTCCAGTTTGTACGCTATGGGCAGAGCTGCGGGAAATCTGCGTACCGAAGTGATTTGCGAGTATTTAAATAAAACTTTTTCTAAAGAATATAAACTTGATGAAATATATAAATTACTTGATGAATACATGTATGATTTATATGAAACTTACAGGTGGGGGTTTTCGCTAAAGTATTATTTATGCGCAAAGCTTGGTATTCATACGGATTATGGCTCATTTTTAAGAAAAAACCCTGATATAAAATTGAGCAGAGCAACGCAAATACTATCAATGATTCCGGATGAAAAAAGAGGTATTTTTGACAAAAAATTAATAGACAACATTATTAAATCGTTTAAAATTTAACTTAACAATACCTCGTAACCTGCTGCTTCTATTATTGATTTAAATTCTATTACATCTTTTTTATCGGGCGGTTCAACATCTAATTGATACTTTAAACCGAGATTTTTCCACTTTTGCTCACCCATTTTATGATAAGGCAGAAGCTCAACTTTTTGAATTATCGGTCTGTATTTTTCAAGAAAAGCAACAAGTTTTTCTACATAACCTTTCTCAGCAGTAAAAGTGGGAACAAGTACTTGTCTTATCCACACCTTTTTATTTTGAGAAAATAAGTAATCAAGAAAATTGATGACTTTTTTATTGTCCTTACCTGTCAATTCCAGATGCTTTTTCTCATCAAGATGTTTAATATCAAGCAAAAAAAGGTCAGTGTATTTTATGGCTTCTTTAACATCGTCGGTTAAATCTACATATCCGCAAGTATCAAGTGCCGTGTGAATTTCCCCCCCTTTTAATTTGCTGTAAAGTTTAGCTATGAAACCTGCCTGCAAAAGAGGTTCTCCGCCAGAGGATGTTACTCCGCCTCCTGAGAAGTTGAAGAAATTTTTGTATTTTAAAATATCGCAATAAAGTGAGTCAAGCGTCTTTATGTTAAGTGAATTTTTAAACCAAGTATCAGGATTGTGGCAATATTTGCAGCGAAACGGACACATTTGAAAAAATATAACATATCTCACACCCGGACCGTCAACCGTACCGCCCGTAACTATTGAATGAATATATGCTAAATTGTTGCTCATTTTATTATTTTCGCATAAAAAAACGACACGGACAAAGCCGTGCCGTTAAGTGTTGTATTATCTAGAATCTTTCGTGGAAAGTTCTTGAAATAACATCCTCTTGTTGTGCTCTTGTTAATTTTATGAAATTAACAGCATAGCCTGATACTCTTATTGTTAATTGAGGATAGTTTTCAGGATGTTCCATAGCATCTTTTAAGGTTTCTCTGTCTAATACGTTAACATTGAGGTGTTGACCCATATTTGACATGTAACCGTCTAACATACCTTTTAAGTTGTTTACTCTGTCATCTTCTGTTTTACCTAAAGAATTAGGAATAATTGAGAAAGTATTTGAGATACCGTCTTTTGCGTGTTTAAAAGGTAACTTTGCAACAGAGCATAATGAAGCTAATGCACCACATTCATCTCTGCCGTGCAATGGGTTAGCACCAGGTGCAAAAGGAACATTTGCCTTTCTGCCATCAGGTGTATTACCTGTCTTTTTACCGTACACAACATTTGATGTAATTGTAAGGATTGATTGTGTAGGAATTGCGTTTCTGTATGTAGGCAGCTTTTCGATTTTGCTCATAAAGCGCTCAACTAAATCTGTTGCAATTGAGTCAACTCTGTCATCGTTGTTACCGAATTTAGGGAAGTCACCTTCAATTTCAAAGTCAACCGCGATACCTTCTTCGTTTCTTACGGGTTTAACTTTTGCATATTTTATAGCTGAAAGTGAATCAACAGTAACTGAGAATCCTGCAATACCACAGCCCAATTTTCTTACTACATCTCGTTCCATAAGAGCAAGTTGTGCTTTTTCGTAGTAATACTTATCGTGCATAAAGTGTATTATGTTTAGTGCGTTTACATATGTTCTTGCAAGCCATTCCATCATGGAGTCAAATTTTTCCATTACTTCATCGTAGTTTAAATATTCTGAAGTAATAGGTTCAAAACCGTTTGCTACACGAGCAAAAGATTTTTCATCCACGCCACCGTTAATCGAGTAAAGAAGAGCTTTTGCAAGGTTAGCTCTTGCGCCGAAGAACTGCATTTCTTTTCCGATTATCATCGGAGAAACACAACATGCAATACCGTAGTCATCACCAAACATCGGGCGCATTAAATCATCATTTTCGTATTGAATTGATGATGTATTGATAGAGATTTTTGAACAGAATTTTTTAAAGTTATCAGGTAAATTTACTGACCAAAGCACTGTCATATTAGGCTCAGGTGCAGGTCCAAGGTTAGTTAGTGTGTGTAGCATTCTGTAGCAGTTTTTTGTAACCAAAGTTCTGCCGTCATCACCCATACCGCCAATAGATTCTGTTACCCATACAGGGTCGCCGCTAAAGAGTTCATTGTACTCGGGAGTTCTTAGGAAGCGAACCATTCTTAGTTTAATAACAAAATCATCCATTATTTCTTGTGCTTCAGATTCTGTTAAAGTACCGTTTTTAATATCTCTTTCAGAATATATGTCTAAGAAAGTTGAAACTCTGCCAAGTGACATTGCTGCACCGTTTTGGTCTTTAATTGCGGCAAGGTAGGCAAAATAAGTCCATTGAACGGCTTCGCGGAAATTGTTTGCAGGTTTTGAAATATCATAACCATAGCTTTCTGCCATTCTTTTCATTGCTTCAAGAGCAAGGATTTGTTCTGAGAGTTCTTCTCTTTCTCTTACGATGTCTGCTGTCATATTAAGAGAATCAGAAGAAGATTTTTCTTGTTGTTTTTCTTCAATTAATCTGTCAATACCATAAAGTGCTACACGTCTGTAGTCACCAATAATTCTGCCTCTGCCGTAAGCGTCAGGCAGACCTGTTATGATGCCGCTTTTTCTGCAAGCACGAATTTCAGGAGTGTACGCTTGAAATACACCTTCGTTGTGAGTTTTTCTGTACTTAGTAAAAATTTCTTTTACTTTTTCATCTTCCTGTAGTCCGTATGCCTTACATGAAGCTTCAACCATTCTATGACCGCCATATGGCATAATTGCTCTTTTTAAAGGTGCGTCAGTTTGCAAGCCCACTATGAGTTCTTTGTCTTTGTTAATATAGCCTGCTTTATAAGCATCTATTGCAGATGGAGTTGAAACATCAGCATCTAATAGACCATTGTTTTCATGTTCTTTTCTCATTAACTCTTTAACTGTGTTCCAAATGTCAAGAGTTCTTTGTGTAGGTCCTGCTAAAAATGAATCATCACCTTCGTAGGGTGTGTAGTTGCGTTGAATAAAGTCGACAACATCAATTGTGTCGTTCCAAGCGCCGCTATTAAATCCTTGCCAGCAAGACAAGGTCTTATCAAGAGTACATTCCATGATTTTCTCCTTTTTATTATTTATAGTGTCGTTGTTAACTTGTCGGCAAGACGCACGCTGCGTCATTGTAACAGTAAAATTATATTTTAATAAAACTCCTATGTCAAATTAATGACAGTACGCTGTAATTAACAAATGTTAACGCTAAAAAATCAGCTATACTCTATTAACATGATTTTTACAAAAAAGTATTCGACCATGCTCAACTTTTATAATAAACTAAGAATAATTAAGGAAAGCAAGGGTGCAAGTCCCTCACTGGTCCGCAGCCGTTAAAGTCGGAATACTTAATTTGCCACTGTATTACGAGACTAATAGGAGGTTTACACTATGCAAAATGCACTTAACAACGACGAGAAAGTCGCAAGCATTAATTCGTCCTTGGTGACAGACGCAATTAAAAGAGCAAGAGAGGGGAATTTAGAATTTGCCAGTCAGATTATCGATGCTTCTTTTGCAATACTTGAAAACGTATCAATAATTAAAAAAGACGGCACAAAAGAAAAGTATAACGTGCAAAAAGTTGTTTCGGCAGTTAAAAAATCTGCTGCCAGAATGCTTATTGAATTTAGTGAAGCCGAACTTGAAAAGATTTGTTCATTTGTCAATAAAAATGTTGCACAATTGAAAAAAAATGAAATAGGTATACTTGAAATACACAATATTGTAGAAAGCGCTCTTGAAGATATTAACCCAAGAGTTGCTCAAAGCTACAGAAACTATAGAAATTATAAAACTGATTTTGTACATATGCTTGATAAGGTATTTCAAGAAAGCCAAAAGATTATGTACATAGGCGACAAAGAAAACTCAAACGCTGATTCGGCATTAGTTTCTACAAAAAGGTCGCTAATATTTAACCAATTGAATAAAGAGCTCTACAAAAAGTTCTTTCTAACGGTTGAAGACTTGCAAGCTATCAGGGACGGCTACATTTATATTCATGATATGTCTGCAAGACGAGATACAATGAACTGTTGCCTTTTTGATGTTGCAACAGTTTTAAAGGGCGGGTTTGAAATGGGAAATCTTTGGTACAATGAGCCAAAGACCCTAGATGTAGCTTTTGATGTAATCGGCGATATTGTTATGGCTGCTGCAAGCCAGCAATACGGCGGATTTACAGTCGCTGAAGTCGATAAATTACTCGCGCCATATGCTAAAAAAACATACGAAAAACAATACGACAGATATGTTTGCATGGGGCTTTCTTTTGAAATAGCTAAAGAAGAAGCGCTAAAAGATGTTCAAAATGACTTTGAACAAGGCTTTCAAGGCTGGGAGTACAAATTTAACTCTGTGGCTTCATCACGTGGGGATTATCCTTTTATAACCATGACTTTTGGTCTTGGTGTTGAAGAATTTGAAAAAATGGCTTCATATGCGATACTTAAAACACGTGAAGGCGGACAAGGCAAAAAATCCTGCAAAAAACCCGTATTATTCCCTAAACTTGTTTTCTTATACGATGAAAATCTACACTCTAAGGGTTGCGAACTATACGACTTGTACAAAGCAGGCATTATGTGCTCAAAGAAAGCTATGTACCCCGACTGGCTTTCATTAACCGGTGAGGGATATGTTGCATCTATGTATAAAAAATACAAGAAAGTAATATCTCCAATGGGTTGCAGAGCTTTTCTTTCACCGTGGTTTAAACGCGGCGGTATGACACCTGCGGATGAAAATGACACGCCTATTTTTGTGGGACGCTTTAATGTAGGCGCTGTTAGTTTGCATTTGCCTATGATTTTAGCTAAGGCAAGAAAAGAAAGTAAGGATTTCTACGAAGTTCTTGATTACTATTTGGAATTAATCAGAAAAATACACATAAGAACATATGAGTATTTGGGTGAAATGCGTGCTTCCGTAAACCCTCTTGCATATTGCGAAGGAGGTTTTTACGGCGGACATCTTAAACCGTCTGATAAAATTAAACCACTGCTAAAAGCTGCTACGGCGTCTTTTGGTATTACTGCGTTGAATGAACTTCAAGAATTGTACAATGGAAAATCTCTTGTAGAAGACAATACTTTTGCAATTGAGGTTATGGAGTACATAAACAAAAAAGTTATACAATTTAAAGAAGAAGACGGAAATTTATACGCAATTTACGGCACGCCTGCAGAAAATCTGTGCGGTCTGCAAGTAAAACAGTTTAGAAAAAAATACGGCATTGTTGATAAAGTTTCTGACAGAGGCTATGTTTCAAACAGTTTTCATTGTCATGTCAGCGAAAAATTAACGCCCATTGAAAAACAAGATATTGAAAATAAATTCTGGAACTTATTTAACGGCGGAAAAATACAGTACGTTAAATATCCGATATCATATAATACTCAGGCTATTGAAACTCTTGTTGAGCGTGCAATGGACAAAGGATTTTATGAGGGTGTAAACCTTTCCCTTGCATACTGTGATGACTGTGGTCACAAAGAGTTATCCATGGATGTTTGTCCAAAGTGCGGCAGCAAAAATCTGACAAAGATTGATAGAATGAACGGCTATCTATCTTATTCAAGAGTTAATGGTGATACAAGGCTAAATGAAGCCAAAATGGAAGAAATTAAAGATAGAGTGAGTATGTAATATGAATTATCATGATATAACAACGGACGATATGCTAAATGGCGATGGTCTAAGGGTTGTGTTGTGGGTTTCAGGCTGTACACATCACTGTAAAGGTTGTCAAAATCCAATAACTTGGGATATAGCAGGCGGATTACCTTTTGATAAATCTGCTGAAGAAGAACTTTTTGAAAAGCTTAATAAAAAGCATATTTCAGGAATAACATTTAGCGGCGGCGACCCTATGCACCCTTTAAACAGAGAAGAAGTTTGCAGACTTATTAAAAAAACGCATGACTTATATCCAAATAAAACGATTTGGCTGTATACTGGCTTTTTATTTGAGGATATAAAGGACATAGACGAACTAAAATATGTAGATGTCCTTGCTGACGGTCGCTTTGAAGAAGATAAGCTTGATAATAATCTGCATTGGGTTGGTAGTCCTAATCAAAGAGTAATTGATGTTAAAAAAACGCTGCAAGAGGGTGTTATTGTTTTACACAACTAAAATGTAACAATTTTGCAACAATAGTAGATTTTTACTAAATTTGTACAAAAATTTGCCGATAACCTTGATAAGTATAATTGCAACAAAAGGTTAAAGGGTGACAATATGGGTACAAATGTAAATTTAACAGACGTTTTAAAGAAAATTGCTCTTAATACCGATTTTATCAGCGGTGCCGCCGAAAAATTCGGCAGTGGCGAAAAACTTGAGTTTCTCTTTATCTCAAAATCGGAAGATAAAGCAGACACTGTTGTTTTAAGAGATACAAGCGGTGACAGCTACAGTATTTCTGCTCAAAATCTTCAGGGCTATCTTACTGATGAAGAGTACAATGCTCTTATAGCAGAAAATGAGAACAAGAAGGCTGAAAAAGAAAAAGAAGTGCTTGCTAACACTCAAGCACGCCTAAATAATGTTGGCGCGCTTAATCAAGTAGGCAAAGTTGAGTTTATTCAAGAAACAAATTCTCCTGAAAAATTAAAAGGAGAAATTGACTCTTTAAAACAACAAAAAACTTCAAATTTAAGTACAATGACGTATTTAAAAACTCAAATAGAAATGTTGCAAACAAAAATTGAAAAAGCAATTGAAGATGCAGTGAATTCAATGGAAGAAGCAACCGAAGAGCAAGAGAAAAAAGCAAATGAAATTGTTGAAAATAAAATAAAAGAATTTCAAGCTAAAAAAGAACGTGGTGAAAACGTTTCACCTGACTCAGTTGCATCACAGGTTAAGTCGGAAGTTGCAGCACTTGGTACACCGCAAGGCTTTAGTAATGCAGTATCGCAATTGCTCTTTGCAAATACAAATTACACACTTATGAACAGCCTTACTGACCAACTAAGCGACAAAGTATCTTTAGATAAAGAGCTTGATAAACAAATTGAAGCCAAAACTACAAGGCTTAGTGAACTTACTGCACAAGATGTAATGGGATTCACCATGAATTCTGTTGATGCAAACGGTGACGGTAAATCAGGCAATGTCCAATTTGACATGTTCTTTGACAAGGACAATGATAACTTAATTAATTCTTCAAGTGATTTTGTTGGAGCAACGGGTCAAAAATCTGCAGCAAGCGGCTGGAGTCAATTAAGCTCGCTTGATGGAAACGGCGGCGAAAAAGACGGAAAAATTACATCCGATGAACTGTCACAGGCAGGTATTAAATTTGCTGTTACAGATGAAACCGGTAAGCAATCTGCAATGGATGTAAGCAAATTTGAAGAATTATTTGACAAAATAGAAATTAGTACTCAACAGTCAAACTCTGCCGGTAATGCTTCAAATTCACCGAGAAACTTTAACAGTGACAAAATAAACAAATTTATGGGCGCATTTACGGTTAAAGTAGGTGATAATTCAGTCTCAGGATATCAAACAAGAAATACACAAGACTGGCTGCAGGATAACTACTCGGGCGTTATGAGCCAAAAAGGTGTAAAAGATGTTGGTGTTGAATCATCTAAAAATTCTGACCCAACACAAAATGCAGAAACTTATGAAGAGTTTGTACAGGAATACAAGGATACCGGTTTACCTGAATTAAAAGAAAAAATTGAAAATGCACAAGATAAACTAAGTTTGTCACAAGATACGGTTGATTCTCTAAAAGAACTTGCCGAGTCAAGTGCTGAAGCTGAAGCTCAAAATATTGAAAACAATATTGAAAGCCCAAAAGAAGAATCAGAAGAAAATGCTAACAAAATATCAGAAAGTGATTTAAACAACGAAGAAAAAGAATACATAAAAAATGCAGGCTTAAAAATCGAAGAAATGACATTCGATGATTTAAAAGTAATTCAAGACAAAATCAAACAAGAATCACAAAACTAAAAAAAATATTTCCCCCTTTAAGACAAGGGGGATTTTTTTATATAACACCTCTATGTTTAAAAATTCGATAATACGCACGAATTGTTGTTGTAATTTTTCTTTTTTTAGGCATTTTGAAAAAGAAAACCAGAGGAATTGCCAGTATACACATTAGTGCCAATAAAAGAAAAACATCATAAAAAGCGCATAATTTTGACTGCAGCAGCATTTGCTTATACAAATACCCTCCTGCTTTTTTTGCTGCAATGTATGGTGAAAAATAAGTCATAAATTTTACCTTTAATGCAGCTAATTTATAGTAAAAATTTAAATTTGTATCCGACAGGTAAGCTACAAGATAATTTTGGTGTATTTGAGAAACTCTTGTAACAAAGGTTGATACCGCAGATGTTGAAATAGCGGTTACTATGTTTTTAAATAAGGCATGAAGCCCTGCTGCGTCAGCAAGCTTTGTTTTGGATAAAGTTAAAAATGACAGCGCACTAACAGGGACAAATGTGACCGCTATACCTATGCCAAGGATAATATTTGGCAATATAATACTCTCAAGGGACGAAGTTGTATTTAATCTTGAAAACATAAATACCGAGCTTGCCATAATCATAAGACCTATGACTGTAAGTAATCTGTTTTCAACTTTATCTGCAATTTTACCCATAATTAAAAGCCCTAAAAAGCAAGATATGGCTCTTGGAAACACAGAAACACCTGCAAAAAAGGGTGAATAACCGAGCAAATTCTGTGCAAATTGAGGTATTAAAAGCAAAGTGCCATATAACATTATATTAATAAATGAGCTTGTAACTGTACCCACTAAAAAGTTTCTGTCCTTAAAAACCCTGACATCAACAATAGGTTTTTTTGTTTCTAAT
The DNA here is from genome assembly GCA_944325115.1 of Candidatus Gastranaerophilales bacterium. GTDB lineage: Bacteria > Cyanobacteriota > Vampirovibrionia > Gastranaerophilales > Gastranaerophilaceae > Galligastranaerophilus. The sequence goes on from CALUYX010000009.1 coordinate 26,193, forward strand.
TCCCAAACATAGAAGAAAACAAAAGAAACAACAGACATTAAAGTAAGCCAATATATCCAGTAAGTGTCAAACCAGTTAAACTGCTCACCCTTGTCAAGGACAATCTGCATACACGCCATACCGGCAATTATCGCCATTAGTCCTACGATGTCCATTTTTCCTTTTGGAGCAGACTCATTTTTGGAATCGGTTATAAAAAATTTAATTAAAACAAGGCTAATTAAACATATTGGAATATTCATAATAAATACCCACTTCCAAGAGTAATTATCTGTAAGATAACCCCCGACAAACGGACCAAAAAGGGGTGAGAACATGGCTGCAAAGCCAAAAAATCCCATTGCAACACCTTTTTTTTCGGGCGGAAATGTTTCAAGCAATACTGCTTGTGCTAAAGGCAAAAGCGCTCCTCCTGCCGCGCCTTGTACAACTCTGCACAAAATTAACATATGTAGGTCTTTTGACAATAAACATAAAATGCAGCCAAGGCAAAATAAACTTACGCTCCAATATGCAACAGCTTTCTTTCCTGCAGTATTCATCCACCAACCAAAAATTGGAAGCATGATACCCCCTGAAATGATATAAGCCGTAATTACGCTGTTTGCCTCGTATGGCGTTGCGCCAAAGTAGCCTGCAATGTGCGGTTGACAAACGTTAGTTGCGGAGGAAGCGACCATTGACATAAAAGCAGGCAATAGTATGGTTATTGCTACAATATATGGGTTAATCTTTTTTGGTTTTGTTGTTAACGTTTCGCTCATACGATATCTTTCTTGTGTTACAATGATAACACAAGAAAAAATCATGAGCGATAAATATTTTTAAAATCATCACCAAAATTTTTTTTATAATATTTTGTAAAGGCTACTATTCTCTTTAGAATGTCATTTGATACAATGTGTTCAATTTTACAGGCATTATCTTGTGCTTCGCTATCTGAAGCACCAAGTACGCAAGAAAAAAATTCATGCAAAGAGTTGTGTTTTTTTATGACCTCTTTTGCAGCCGCCTCACCTTCGGGAGTAATAGAAATAGCATCGTATCTGCCATAGTTAATAAGTTTTTTCTCAGCAAGCTTTTTAAGTGCTTCAGTTGTAGATGCACGACTTACATTTAACATTCTTGATACATCTATTGCTTTAACTGCATTATTCTTGGTTAATATTGTATAAACTGCCTCTAAATAATCTTCAAGACTTGATGTTAATTTTTCACCCATTAACTAATTATGTTTGTCGTTGCTTTGTTTGTCAAGGGTTGAGTTGTCGTGTGAATTTCTGTAGCCGATTGCACTTCTGTACCCTGAAACAAGATACATAACAGGCAACAATGGCTCTATCCACTTTACGCCCGATAGTACACCTGCTGTTGCAATATCATCTGTATGAAGTGCAATATCAAGTGCTTCAGGCTTTCTTGTTTCCTTTTGTTCTGACTTTTTACCTGTAATTTTATTTATTAATGGATTTACAATTTTATTCCCTATGCAATTTGCAATGCAACTTCCGCCAAGCACACCTACGGCAAGTATACCGCCCAGTATAACACCTGTTTTTTTAAGGGGAGTAAGTTGTTTTATAATTCCTTTTTCATTGAGCTTTTCTGCAGCGAAAAGAAAAGTCCCCGCACCTACGTTACACAAGAAAATGTTTGCAAAAAACTGGTAAATTCCTTCTTTTATTTTATTTGTAGTTTTTGTCTTGTCAGATTCACCAACTACATTATCAGCAACAATGCCTCCTGCTATTCCGCTTGCAACGGGGATAAAGCCCATAATGGACAGTTTTGCAATTTCTTGCATAATTTTATTTGATGTAATGTTTTCTTTATTTCCAAAAAGTGTATTAATTAGCCTGTTAGCATCTTTTTTGTCTTTTACACTATTTAAAAGCCTGTCGGTATCACCAAGGTTTAGCATTTTTTCTTTTGCCTTATTTAAAATGTTTAAAGTTTCCTGTGGCAAGTTGGAATTTTTGCCTACAAATTTATCAATGACATCTGACTGTGTTTTTAAAATTTCTTTTTTTGGCACAACATCAATAAGTCTTTCACCTTTTATTTTAATGCCTTTTGCGCCAATTAGTGAGGCTGCGGTAATTGTTGTGAGTATAATTGCATTTTTAATGGCAGATTTTTTTCTCTCTTCCTTAGGTTTTTCTAAAGTATCTTTAATACCGAATATGGCAGCCGAACCTACAAGTATAGCAGGCATTTTTCTTGCTAAAGAATTTGATAAAAGCGGTTGGTCTAAAAACTTTCCTACAGATGAAATTTTCATAAATTACCTCATTGTTAGTTATTCCTAACATATGTTAGGTTAGACTAACAATACATCCAAAAAAAATTTCTGTCAATAGACAACTAAAGACTTACTAAATCGTCAAGATTTTCTACATCAACTTCTCTTAGGAAATTTATCCAGGCTGAATAGTACTGAGCAAGTGCGCTTGTATAACCTAAAATAATTGACCTGTAGGATTGCTCAATAAGTATCAGGGAAGTAAGGTCTGTTTTACCTTGTTCATAGTTTTTCTTTGAAGTTAACATCATATGACGCGAGTCTTCTATCAAACTGTCAGTATAATAGTTTAAATTAACTTTAGCATTTAGAAGTTTTTCATACGCACTGCTTAAATTCGCAAAGGCGTTGTTTTGCGCTGCAGCATATTTTAATTCAGCTTTTTCTATTTCTAGCTTTGCGTTTTTAATTTCAGGGGAATAATTGTAAAATATCGGCATATTAACAAGGCTTACATTTGTATATGCACCACTTAAAAATCTTCCCGAATCATTCATACCAACAGGCTGAAAAAGGTACCCTGCACCAACTTCAAGGTCAGGAACTCTTTTGCTTGTTTCTATTTTTAAGTTATTTTTTGCCACTTCAATTTCTTTTTGAGCAATTTTTAAGTCGTACCTATTGTGCTCGGCAAGCGCGAGTATGTCATTAAATGGTGGTACTGTTAGCTTAGGCGAGGGCGTGTGAAGCTTTTCAAAAGCGTTATCGTCTTCAAAAGATTCAACGCTTGAATCATAAATAGGGTCTGTATCCATTACGCTGTTAAACTGAAACCGTGCCGCCATAATATTTGTACGCGCAGTGTTGAGCTGTGTTTTTATGTGATTTATTGAAATATCCGATTGAATAACATCGGTTTCGCTTGCTTTTCCCTGTTTGTAGCGCTGTTTAACAAGACGATTAATTTCAAGCAATGACCTTTCTTCTATTTCAAGTGAATCAACAATAGATTTTGCGCTTACAAGATTTATGTAAGCTTCTCTGACGTCCATTTTCAAGTCAAAATTTTTATATTTAGATGTTTCATCACTTACTTCATAACTTGCTTGAGCGCTTTTTTTACGATGTTTTCTCTTAAAAAGTTCAATTACCTGTGTTGCACCGATTCCATGGGGGTTACCAGAGCCTGCTTCACCAAACATCCATCCTGAATCAATTGAGGGATTTTGCAGTCTGTTTGCTGATTTTATATTATTCTTTGCAATTTGAACATTTAACTTTTCACTTTGAAGGTCAATGCTGTTTTCAATAGCTATTTGAATTGCTTCATCTAGCGATATTTTGCTTAATTCCTCTATGCAAAATGCACATAGAGTAAAGCTAAAAAATATAAACAATGTCAGTAAAGATTTTTTGTGCAACTTTCCTGCCCGACTGTACTATTTTATACTAGCATACACACAATATTGTGGCATGTTTTTAACAAATCTGTTATCCTATATATATGAAAAAACATGATTTTTGGCTATATTTTACGGCTTTAATGGCTGCACTTGGGGGTTTACTGTCAGGCTATGACACAGGTGTCATATCAGGAGCATTGCTCTTTATTAATCAAACTTGGGACTTAAGTGTATCCCAACAAGGCTTTCTTGTAAGTTCCGTCCTAATCGGAGCACTCACGGGTGCTCTTACAACGGGCATTTTTGCAGATATGTTCGGCAGAAAAAAGATAATTATTGCAACAGCCATAATGTTCTTTGTAGGTTCAATACTTTGCGCATTTGCCCCGAGTGTTGAATTTCTAATAGCTTCAAGAATCTTTACAGGCTTTGCGGTTGGCGCAGTAAATTTTGCCACGCCTCTTTATCTTTCCGAGGTTTCTCCAAAAGAAAAAAGAGGCATGTTTGTATCTTTATTTCAGCTTGCAATAACAGCAGGTATATTGTTCTCATACGGAGTAAATGCTGTTTTTGCAAATGTTATTCATGACTGGAGGCTAATGCTTCTTGCGGGAGTTGTGCCGGCTGCCGTACTGTTTTGCGGAATGCTCTTTTTAACAGACACGCCCCGCTGGCTTGTTTTAAAAGGCAGGGACAATGACGCAAAACTTGCTTTTAAAAAAATACAAGGTGATATTGATACTGATTATGAAATTTCAGAGATAAAAAAATCTTTTGAAAGCGGCAAGGATAATAAATTTGAGTTTAAAAAATGGCTCATTATGCCCTTTGTTGTCGGAATAGGCATTATGTTTGCACAAATTTGTACGGGCGTTAATACTATCATTTACTATGCGCCGACAATTTTTAAGCTTGCAGGATTTGACAGTAATCAAAGTGCAATATATGCAACTAGCCTTATAGGTATAGTTAATTTTCTTATGACTTTTGTTGCAATAGCTTATTCAGACAAAATAGGCAGAAAACCTCTTTTATACATTGGTTTAACAGGCGTAATGTTTAGCTTAATCATTATGGGTGGTGTTTTTGCCTTCTCTAGTGAATTAGGAGGCTTTGTTAAATGGTTTGCCGTCGGTAGTTTAATATTCTATATTGTGTGCTTTGCATTTAGCCTTGGACCTGTTGGTATGACACTTATATCAGAGGTTTTTCCGCTAAAAGTTCGCGGTGTAGCTATGAGTATTTGCATGTTTTCAAATTTTGTTTTTAACTTTATCATTACATACAGTTTTCCTGTTATGCTTCACAAAATCGGTGCCGCATACACATTCTGGTTCTTTGTATTTATATGTATAATATGCTTGTTCTTTGTGTATTATCTGGTACCTGAAACAAAAGGTATTGCACTTGAAAAAATTGAACAAAATTGGAAAAACGGTGTCAAGGCAAGAGATTTTTAAATGTATTCCGTATAAAACCTGTATGCTTTAAATGTTTTTGAAAAGTGATTTGCGTGTAATCCTGCCTTTTGTTTTAAAGAATTTAAAAATTCTTTCTTGTCGGGTAATTGTTCCCAAACGCTTGGCAAGTATACTGCGCGATAGTTTTTATCCGATATTATAATACCGTCTTTATTTGGCACAATCTGCCCTAAAAGGTCATTTTCGTCTTTAAAATTTATCTCAGACGGTATGCTTAAAAGAGAAATTTTAATCTCTATATCAGACATTTCTGATACTCTTAAAGGTTCAAAGCGCGGGTCAGAATATGCTGCAGACTTTGCGTTTTGAATTATATCATCTATAAGCCTGCGATAAGGTACAATTGAGCCTATACAACCTCTTAGCATACCTTGTTTTTCAAGGGTAACAAAACACGCACCTCTTTGTTTTAGAACATCTGGACAGTTCTCGGGATAGTATTTGCCGTTATTTTTTATTGACTCCATACAAGTTTTTTTAATAAATTCTGAATAATTGTTTTTTATGTAAGAATTAACACTTGATTCACTAAGAACCCAACAACCGTAACCGACAACACTATCTTTGTCATTTGTTGTTTGAGAAGAGTTATGCATATCAAGCCTGATAAAGTTATAATCATTTTTCTTGGCAAATTTTACTGCCCCTAAAATACCTATTGAATTGCACGCCTGCTTATACATAAACCCGTTTATTTCTTTTGATTCAATCATATCAGCCGTATGCTCATCCAGTTTATTTGCATCTTTATCGTGCAAAAAATGGCTTAAATCTGAAGAAATAACAAAGGCGTTTGTTTTATCGTCATAATATCTTGAGATAATATTTTCTACTTCTTGAGGGGTTGAATCGCCAATAACAATGGGGACTATTTTAAATTCCTGAAAAATAGATTGCAAAAGTGGCAGTTGTACCTCTATGGCGTGCTCGCTTTTAAAAGCATCATCATTGCGTTTACAATTGTAATTACGGTATAAATCATTCACAACTTCACGATTAACCTCGACATTTCCGAGCGGAGTTTCAAAATTATCAAAATTTGAAACCGCAATTCCGTGAAAATATACCTTATGCGAGGGTGCAAGCACAAAAATGCTCCTAACTTCCTTATTAAGCTTTGAAAGACCCAAAAAGGCAGTTTTTCCCGAATAAATATATCCTGCATGGGGCACAATAACAAGTCTTGAGCTAAACTGCGGATATTCAAGGGTAGAAATTTTGAAATCTAACACAAGTAAAGAAATTTTATCTTTACTGTTTGGGTAAAACGTCCCTGCTACCGATGGTTTTTTTGTATACATATAATCACTCCGCAGTATTTTAGAAATCAATAAATCAATTATAATATATTATATGAATTATTATACCCGTTTAGATGAAAATACTATCATCTGTGACATTTGCCCAAGACATTGCAGACTTAAAACAGGACAAAGCGGATTTTGCAAGATAAGGGTCAATACCGGAAAATCTATAGAAATACCCTCTTTTGGTCACATTGCAGCAATTAATATTGACCCTGTCGAAAAAAAGCCCCTGTATCATTTTTACCCATCCTCAAGAGTATTCTCAATAGGCACATACGGGTGTAATATGGGCTGCAGATTTTGTCAAAATTACTCTTTAACCAAAATAAATAGCAATCCCTTTGACTTAAAAAAATATATGCCTGTACAGATTGTAGAGGCTGCTCTTATGCACGGCTGTAAAAGTATTGCTTTTACATATAATGACCCTATTGTTTTTATGGAATATGCAATATCTGTAGCTAAAATTGCTAGAAAAAATAATCTAAAAACTATAGCCGTAAGTTCTGGTTATATGGAAGAAAAGCCAAGAATTGAGTTTTATAACCACATAGATGCTGCAAATATTGACTTAAAAGGTTTTGATGAAAAATTTTACTCAAAAAATTGTCTTGCACACCTAAAACCCGTCCTTGAAACAATAAAATACATACGCTATCAGACAAACTGTCATCTTGAACTTACGACATTGTTAATTGAGGGGGAAAATGACTCAGACAGTATGCTCCACAAGCAATGTGAGTGGATAGCCCAAAATCTTGGCGAAAATACTCCCTTGCACTTTAGCGCTTTTCACCCTGCATACAAGTTTAACAATAAAAATCGAACATCATATGAAACATTAAAAAAAGCCTGCAAAATTGCTAAAAGCTACGGCTTAAACTATATCTACACGGGAAATGTACACAGTATTGAAACATCAACTACTTATTGTAAAAACTGCACTAAGCCCTTAATAGTGCGTGACGGTTTTAGGGTGCTAGAATACAATTTAGACACATCAGGAAACTGTAACCACTGTAAAACCAAATGCGATGGTGTTTTCACCTAGATTCATACATTTTCTTAACGATATTTCTTTTAATTTTTCTTGTAGTAGTCTTTGGTAAAGATTCGTTTGTGACATG
>CALUYX010000010.1 GCA_944325115.1 Candidatus Gastranaerophilales bacterium
GCCCTATTCCAACTGTTTGAAGCACAGAAATCACTTGTATACTTTACAACAGCACTTAAAGACAATTATATAGTGCTGCAAAAAATCCTAAGAATTACAAAATCTTCACTTAATACTCCTCTAAAATTCAGCGAAGATGACATAGACCTTTTGGAAGATGTAATAATTGAAAACAAACAGGCGCTTGAAATGGTTGAAATGCACAGAAACATCCTTGAAAATATGATGGATGCTTTTGCTTCAATTATTTCAAACAACCTAAATATAGTGATGAAATTTTTAACATCAATTACAATTATACTTGCTATACCCACAATGTTTGCAAGCTTTTGGGGAATGAACGTACATGTCCCGTTTGCAATTCACCAGTTTGGTTTTATAATAGTAGTCCTTATTTCAGGCGTCGCAGCAATGCTTGCAGCCGCTCTGTTTGCAAAAAAAGGTATGTTTTAAGCGCATAATTCCTTTATTTTTAAAGCTACGCTATAAGCGCTGCTCCAACAGTTTTGCAGATTATATCCGCCACAGAAGCCGTCTATATCAAGCACTTCGCCACAGAAGAATACTTTATTATCCAGTTTTGACCTGCAGAAGTTATCAACCTGACTTAAATTAACCCCGCCGCAAGTAACAATTTCGCCCCTGCCGTCGGGCGAAACAACTTTAAATGTAATACTTTTAAGTTCATCAATTTCTTTTTTTGAAATATTTGCACATTGCTTGTTATAATTACCTAAAAGTGCAGCTGCAAAAGATTTTGGAACATACTTGCATACAACATTTCCAAAACTCTTTTTTGGATTATTTTTTACTTCATTAAATAAATCATCAGGATTAATAAGAGGAATTGTAATTTCGTACGGAAATTTTTTTCTGGCATTTAATGAAGAAATCTTATAAACATAAGGACCCGATATACCATCTTTTGTGAATAAAATCTCGCCATCTTGGGTCTTTAGCACAACGCCTTGCGGAAATTTTGGCGAATCATCTGACAATTTTAATCCGCACAAAGAAGGCAGCGGCTCAACTATTGTATGCCCTATTTCTTGTGCCAGCTTGTAACCGCCCTTTGAACCGGTTGAGATAACAATAAAATCATAATTTTTTAAATCTTTAATTGAAGAGATATTTTTATTAATAATTTTTGTATCACCCAGAGCAAAAAGCATTTTGCTTCTCATATCAGAAGCTGAATTTGATTTTGGAAAATACCTGTCATCACTTTGCATGTAGGTATCAATACCAATTTTTTTAAAAAAATCTAAAGTGTCGTCAACAAAATGTCTTGAAAAAATTGAATATAAAAACTTCTCGCCACGAGGGTAATTTTTTGCAAAGTCTTTTAAATTATCTGCAAAATGTGTAAGATTACATCTGCCTCCGCCTGTTACAAGAAGAGTCTTTAAAGGGGAAGACTTTTCATAAATATCAATATCAAAAACACCCATATCTCTAAGAGCAAGAGCGCAATAAACTCCCGCAGGACCTGCGCCAACTATGGCAACTTTTTTCATTTATTCAACTCCGACATAACCGTGCCATAGAGAAAAACATCCTCAGGATTCTCAAGTGCTTCATGCAGTTCAATAATATTTTTGTTAAAAATCGGATGAACAAGATTTGCGTTTACTTCTATCATTGGCACAAGTGCAAAAGCTCTTTTATGAACATATTTGTGAGGAATTTCAAGTATTTCATTTTTAAAGACCAAATCATCATAAAACAAAATATCGATATCAATTACTCTTTCGCTCCATTTAGGTTTACCCTCGCGGATTCTGCCCAACTTTGCTTCAATATTTTGACACACCCTTAAAAGTTCAATGGGGGAAAGACCTGTTTCAACAGCAATTGCAGCATTTATAAACCAATTTTGAGAACTCACACCCCAAGGTTGAGTTTCATAAAAAGATGAAGCCCTTAAAAGAGTTATATTATTATCACTTGTAAGCAATCTTACCGCCTGTTGTATATTCGACAGACGGTCACCAAGATTTGAACCTAGTGATAAGTACGCTTTTGACATATGTATATTCCTAATTAACATTTTATTATTCTTTTGATATAATGGCAACAGAAATATTTTATTACAGGGGTGAAAATGAATAAAAATCAATCTTTGGGAGTTTATATTATAGTAGGGATAATTGCCCTTTTGCTTGTTGTGGTTGCTTTTGCAGGACCTTCTACTGCAAGCAGCGAAATTTCATATTCACAATTTGTTGACAAAGTACAGCTTGGTCAAATTGATAGCGTAATCATGGGCAAAAACAGCCTTAGCGCAATTCCCAAAGACGAAAAAAACGACAAGAATAAAGAATCAAAAGCCCCCAAAGGCGACTTGATAGGTTTTTCAAATGTAAATCAACCAGCAACTTTTCAATATAAAGTTCAAATACCCGAAAATAATCCCGAACTGCTAACATTGTTGGAAAAAAACAATGTTGAAATAAACGTTAAAAAACCTCAGGAAGGTTCACTATTGGGTACAATAGGTTCACTTCTTGTACCGATATTTTTTATCGGATTAATCATACTTTTACTCAGAGGAATACAGCAAGGCGGTTCCGCTGCAATGAACTTTGGTAAGTCAAGAGCCAAACTTATGCAAGAAAACAAAGTAAAAGTTACATTCTCGGACGTTGCAGGCATTGACGAAGAAAAACAAGAACTTGAAGAGATTGTGGATTTTCTTAAAAACGGAGAAAAATACACAAAACTCGGCGCAAAAATTCCAAAAGGCGTGCTTTTGGTTGGTGTTCCCGGTACAGGTAAAACCCTTATGGCAAAAGCGGTAGCGGGCGAAGCCGGAGTACCTTTCTTCTCTATTTCAGGTTCAGACTTTGTAGAAATGTTTGTCGGTGTTGGTGCATCTCGTGTAAGAGATTTGTTTGAACAAGCAAAAAAACACCAACCTTGTATAATTTTTATCGATGAAATTGATGCAGTAGGACGCCAAAGAGGTGCCGGCATGGGTGGCGGACACGATGAAAGAGAACAAACCCTTAACCAACTTCTTGTTGAGATGGACGGGTTTGATGAAAACGTTAACATTATTGTCCTTGCAGCTACAAACCGCCCTGACATATTAGATAATGCACTATTAAGACCCGGACGTTTTGACAGACAAATTATAATAAACAGACCTGATATCCTTGGCAGAGAACAAATTCTAGCAGTTCATGCCAAAAACAAACCGCTTGCTTCAAATGTAGATTTGAAAGTTCTTGCCAAACGCACGCCAGGATTTACCGGAGCTGATTTGCAAAACCTGCTAAACGAAGCCGCACTCTTAAGTGCAAGGCACAACCAAAAAGAAATATCTATGGAGCACATTGAAGAAGCTATAGACAAAGTAATGGCAGGACCCGAGAAAAAATCAAGAATAATATCAGATGAGGAAAAAGAAAATACAGCATATCATGAAGTAGGACATGCTCTGCTTGCAAGACTCTTGAAAGATTGCGACCCGCTTCATAAAGTTTCAATAATACCAAGAGGCATGGCTCTTGGTATCACAACAGTATTGCCCGAAAAAGACCACTTAACACTTAAAAAGTCACAATTACTTGACAGAATCACCATGATTCTTGGCGGAAGAGTAGCTGAAGAGCTAATATACGGACCTGACTCAATAACAACAGGCGCACAAAATGATTTAGAAAAAGTTTCAGCGTTAGCCAGAAAAATGGTCACAGTCTATGGAATGTCAGAGAAAATGGGCAATCTTGCCTATGGCACAAGTCAAGAGCACGTATTTATGGGACGTGATTTTGGTCACCAAAGAGATTTTAGTGAAGAAATTGCTGCAGACATTGACAAAGAAGTAAAAAGAATTGTTGATGAGCGCTATAGCATAGCAAAACAAATGCTTAGCGAAAACGAAGATATGCTAAGAAAAATCGCCAAAGAACTTCTTGAAAGAGAAACTCTTGATGAAGCTGAATTTAGCGAGATTATGAATAAAATAGTAGAGCAAAGAGGTCAGCAGCAAGCGTAGTGGATAAAGAATTTTCATTTTTAAATTTTGATTTATCGTCAACGGCAAAGGCAGCCCCTGCTTTTATATTGGAATTTCCTTTTGAAATTACCGACAATTACTCGCCCGTATTAAAAGCATATTGGGATGAATCAATAAAAACTCCGCTTAATTATTTTAAGGCAGCACAAGAAAAGCTTAAAGAGTGCAACGCTGACGCCGTTAGCATTTATTTCAACATACAAGAACCGCAAGATAGCGAGAAAAAACAAGTCTTAGAATGCTGTCGCACAGCTCTTGAAGAAATTCTAAAAATTTGCACCGTTCCTTTAATGATTAGACTTAGCGGTCAACCACAGTGGGACATAGAGCTTGCGCAAAATTTATTTCCGACTTTAGATAGAGAAGTAATAATTTCTCCCGTACAAGCGGCAAATTACGAGCAAATTATCAACTGCGCCAAAAATACACCCTATAAACATCACTATGTTTTAAGAACACCAATAGATATTAACTTAACAAAGGAATTAAATATTTTATCGATTGATAAAGGTATTGAGCCCAAAAAAATTCTAATTGACCCTGAAATGGGCTGTATTGGCTATGGCATAGACTACGGCTACAGCATTATTGAAAGACTGAAACTTGCCAGAGAAGCTGGTGACAAAATGCTCGATATGCCGGTAATAGTCTGCGCAGGAGAGGAATCATATAAAGCAAAAGAGTCAAAAAGTAACGACTTTTCAGCATCATGGGGCGAGCTTGAAAAAAGAGCAAAAATGTGGGAAATTTCAACCGCTTCAGCGCTTATTGCCGCAGGGGCAAACATTGTTGTTATGTGGCATCCTGAGTGTATAAAAACAGTTAAAAATCAATACAGCGAGGTTCTATGTCACTAGGGGCAATGGATATTTTCAAACTTTTACCCGGCGGTAAAAAAGCAGAGAATGCAAACTGCAAAAAATGCGGCTGTGCGACTTGCATGATGTTTGCAATGAAACTCTCAAAAGGTCAAGGTGACGCTGAGCTTTGCCCGTATATTCCGGATGAACTTAAAGAAAAATTAGAAAAAAAAAAAAAAATTCAACAAGGAAGAATCTCGTGAGGTCGGCAGAAAATTGGCGGCGAAACGGTTGGAGATACGAAGGGAAAAACCTTTATAAACCCTTGTGTCTTTGCATTCAAACTTGATACAAAAGACCCTGATTTTGAAAATAAATTAAACAAGATTCTTGATTTTCAAATCGAATGTATTGGTCAAAAATATACAGTTGATGCCATTTACCTTGTTAATCCTACAGCAGAATCCGCCAAAAAAATTAAAGAAAAGGGTATAGAGGTTATTGATGACAATTTTCTTTCAAAGATGAAAGAGGTATATTTTACAAATCTTTCACAAACTATTCAAGAACTTAGCAAAATAAGATACGAAGCTGTAATTAACAGAAATGAGAACTTCTCAAAACCCGTATATGTAAACCTTTCGGGTCAAGATTTTTACACACTTTGCTCTATTGCCTCTTCTCTTGTTTGTAAATATGCAAATTTAATTATATTTGACGATTTTGATGAAGCGCTACTCTCAAGCCTTATAACATTAAGGTTAAATATATATACAGACCCGCAAAAACCGCTTCAGGTAGAGTCTAAAGTGTATGAGTTTAACAATCCTGATGAAAATGCGCTTGTGTTTTTGACAACAAACTTTGCCCTAAGCTACTTTGCGGTAGCAAATGAGCTTTCAGGCCTAAAATGCGGCTCGTATCTTGTTATTACACCAAGCGAAGGTATGAGCGTACTTACAGCTTGGTCTGCGCAAAAAATAACAGCCGAAATTGCCTCAAAAGTAGTAAGTGCAAATGATATTTTAGAAAAAGTTAAAAACAAACAAATAATAATCCCGGGGTTGCTTTGCGACTTAAAAGATGAGCTACAGGAGGCATTGCCCGAGTGGAAAATCGTAGTCGGCACAACAGAGGCATACAAAATACCTGAATTTGTTAAAAAACTGCAGAATGCCTAGCTTTTCATTAATTTTTTAAAATCCCTTTTAACCATTTCATACTGGGAGTTCATAGTGTCTTCAAGATATTTGCGTTTGTTTTCTATTTCTTTATCATCGGCATTTTTATCTACATATATAGGTTCACCGTAGTACATAAGCATTTTTCTGCAAAAAAGAGGAAACCTGAACTCATCCCATGTGTTCAATTTTATATACCCTTTTGACGGCGAATACCAAGTAATAGGTACAATCGGCACACCGGTCATTTTAGCTATTTCAATTATACCCTTCTTAACCACCCTGTTTGGACCTTTTGGACCATCGACGGTAATTGCGCCATTGTCACCTTTTTTGATTCTATTTACAAGCTCCAATGTAGCGCTTGCACCACCTCTTGTAATCGAGCCTCTTACTGTCTTAAGTCCCATTATTTCCGCTGCTCGTGCAATAATTTCGCCATCTTTTGAACGACTAATCATAACATTTGTCTTACTTTTGCCTTCAAGCGAGTACAATCCACACTGATGTGCGTGCCAAAGCGCAAAAATACAGGGTTCATTCGGGTAATTTACATTCTTGCAGGAATAAGTAAATTCCTTGAGTTTAAAAAGAAGTGCAGCAAGAAAAGAAAAAAATTTTATTTGAACTTTTTCGTGTTCCTTATACTGAAATCTCATTTTATTCCCCCCTTAAATCACTTGCAAGTTTGTGCGCCATAAGCCCTTCAAGCTTGGCAATTTGCGATGCAAGTTCGGAAAGTTGACGTGAGTGTTCTTTTGATAACATTTGATAAGTTTGAATTTTGATAAAATCAAAAACACTAAGACCGCCTGTGTATCTGGATGCGCCATTTGTAGGCAGGACATGATTTGTACCAGAGCAATAATCGCCAAATACCTCGGCACAATTACTTCCGATAAAAAGTGACCCGTAATTTTTAAATTTAACTGAAATTTCCCATGCATTGTCAAACATTAACTCTAAATGCTCAGGAGCTCTCATATTTGATATTTGTATTGCTTCTTGCATATCTTTTACCACAATAGCACATGAGTTCTCAAAAGAAATTGTGGCAATGTCTTTTGTAGCAAGCGTTTGAAGCTGAACTTTTGCCGATTCAATAACTTTTCTTGCAAAATCCTCACTAAAGCACAGAAGATAGCCGCGTGCGTCCTTGTCATGCTCACATTGTGCAAGCAAATCCGCACTGACAAGGCTTGGGTCTTGATTATCATCTGCTACAATTAAAACTTCGGAAGGACCCGCCAAAAAGTCAATTGAACATCTTCCGTATACATATTTTTTGGCATAAGTTACATATTTATTCCCCGGACCAACTATCTTATCAACGGGCGCAATTGACTGCGTTCCATATGCAAAAGAGGCTATTGCCTGAACCCCGCCAAGTTTATATATCTTATCTGCTCCGCTTAAATTTGCAGCAACAATTGTCTGTGGTCTTATCTTTGGCGAAGTAAGGATAACTTCACTAACACCCGCAACCTTTGCAGGAACACAAGTCATAATAGCAGAAGACGGTAGCGGATAATTTCCGCCGGGAACATAGCATAGAACCCTATCCAGAGGTATAATTCTATGTCCTAATTTTGAGTTATTTTTCTCAATGTCAAGATTATGTATGCATTCTAACTGCTTTTGCGCAAATTCTTTTATATTTTGAATACAAGAATTTATTGCGCTTACCGTTTCTTTAGGTGTAACGTCAAAAGCACGTTGAATTTCATCTTCACTTACCGTAAAATCTTGAGCGCTCAGAAAGCTGCCGTCACCAAACTTGGTCGAATATTCAATGACAGCACTATCTCCAAGGTTTTTAACTTCTTCTATAATTTTTTGTGCATCAGGAAGACTGTCAAGAGATTTTGTTTTAAAAAACTCATGGTCTTTGCTATTTAATAAATCGGTAGATTGAAAAATTTTCATTATTTAGTCCTTGAAGATAGGTTATTGATTAAGTCGTCAAAAGTTGTGTTGTGCATTGCCATAAATACCAACAAGTGATACATCAAATCTGCAGATTCCCAACTTAAGCCGTCGCCAAGCTCAAAATTGACACTTTCAAAAGCCTCTTCCATAATTTTTCTTTTTAAATAAAACTCGTTTTTAAAAAGTTTTGTTGTGTATGAATTTTCAGGAAGTTTATTTTTTCTGTCCAAAATAAGGTCATATAATTCATTAATTGTAAAATCCCTGTCCTCAAAACAGCTGAATCTGTTGAGATGACAAGCGTTTCCGGTTTGGTTAACTTTAAATAAAATAGTATCCTTGTCGCAATCGTATCTGGCAAATAATAATTCTTGAGTATTGCCGCTTGTTTCGCCCTTTGTCCAAAGCTCATTTCTTGAACGGCTAAAATATGTTGCTCTGCCTTCTTTTAGGGACTTTCTCAAAGATTCTCTGTTAGAGTATGCAAGCATAAGAACTTGACGAGTTTTAACGTCCTGCACAATTGTTGGCACAAGATTATTGCATTTTTCAAAATCTATTTGCGCCTCAAAAGCGTCAAGCAAGTCAATCTTGCCCGTATAAATAGACATACCCAACTGAGAAGAAATATCCATCTTCTCAAGCTCTTTTATTTCATCAATTGAAGTTATACCGCCTGCAGCAACGATGGGCAGTTTAGTTATTTTACGAATTTCTCTAAAGGCATCAATATTTGTACCCTGAAGCATGCCTTCATTCTCAACTATTGTGTATAAAAATCCGCTACAGTAGTTTTCAAATCTTTTTACATATTCCGCTGTCTTGATTTTTGTATCTTTTTGCCAGCCCTCAAGCGTGATGTTGCCGTCTTTTGAATCTATTGCAACAAGAACTTTGTCCTTTGGAAGTTTAGATAAAAATTCTTCATTTGCAGCAGTGCCTATTATTATCTTTTTCGCCCCCATTGCAAGCATTCTTTTTGCTTTTTCTTTATCACGAATACCGCCGCCAACTCTACAAGGAGCAATTTTGCATATTTTTGCAATAAGTTCTTCGTTATTTTTGCCCGTATTCATAGCTGCATCAAGGTCAATTACCGCTATTTCGCCAAATCGAGCGTAATACTTTGCAAGCTCTAGTACATTCTCTTTTTCAAGAACTTTTTCTTTACCCTGCCTTAATTGCACGGCTTTTGAATCCATTAAATCTATACTGGGAATTAACATATAAACCTCATTGTTGCTTCTGTATGCCAATTGTACTACAAAAAGGCTACTTTAGCATAAACTTGTCTATCGCACTCCAGTCAAACTGGGTCTTTCTTTTTTTTGTAATATCACCATGTTCACTGTATTCAATAAGTTTCCTGAATTTTTCGTTATAATCTTCAGGTTTTCTGCTTACATCAATACACTGAAGCTCAAACTCATTGGCCAAGCTTTCTACCTTAGGGTCATAAGAAAGAGCTAAAACCCTAGAATTGCACTTTAAGCCAAGCAGGCAGGCATGAAAGCGCATTGCAATAAGATAATCCAGATTTGAAAACTCCTGAACCAAAGACTTGATTGAGCTGTTGCTTATAATTTCACACTTTGTCTGCGGCCATTGAGAATGGAACGCCTGTTCAAATTCATAGCAAACCTGAGCGTCTTGAGAATTTTGGAATTGATATATGCGTATTTTTCGCTCTGAAAAATATAAACCAACATATCTGGCAAGAACTTTTATAAAATCAGGGTGCATATTCTTGCAAGAACGAAGTTGAATACCGACATATCTTTCACCCTCAGGTTGCACCGTAGGTAAATCCCAAGCAGGGTCTTTAGTGTAACTGCATTTTATTTGCCAATTGCCAAGGAGCTTATAAGTCCTTGCATCTCTTACCGTTACCAAGTCACAAACAGAAAGCGTAAATTTTGTCAGTTATTACAAAAAATTACCTTCAACAGGTACTATACCTTGAGCAAAAATAATTACCTTTTTAAACAATAGTTTTGCCAAAAGAATTATAAATAAATAATAAAACAGGCTTAGATTGCTTGTTGAATTTTGCAACAAAGTACCGCCGCCGCTTATCAAATAGTCGCAATTTATAATACCCTTAAGAATTTCAAAAGGATTTTTATATGCAAGAGCATTAACCTTAAACTGCTGTTTGGTTTTTTGCGGATTTGAAGAAAGTGCGCTAATCTCAAAACCTTTTGCCTTAAGATGTCTTGTAAGTATTGCAAAAATTACATCATCGCCAAAGTTAGAAAAACCGATATATCCGGATATAAGTACCTTTTTACCCATAAATTTCGTTATACAACTTCTCCGTTTCTATTCTATTTGGTATAGATTTTATAGCCCCGACGTCTTTTATTTGTAATATAGACAGAGCATTTGCCAACTGTGCAGATTTAATAGTATCGTTGCCTTTTAGGTAATAATTCAAAAAAGCACCGTTAAAAGCAGCTTCCCATCCGGTAGCATCAACTACGCGACAAGATTCATATTTAACAAAGTTATAGCTTCCGTTATTCAACATATGAACACCGTTTTTGTGCTCTCTTATTATGTTTATCGGTATTGCTTTATCGGTAAGTATTTTTAAAATTTTATCAATACTTTGCGTATCAAACAATGCCTGAGTATCAGCTTTTGTATTCATAAAAACTAAATCAACATAAGGAGCAACTTCATCAAAAAGCTCTTTAGCTTCCGCAGATGTAATTACTTTATCCGAGTAATTCGGGTCATATGCAACAAATATATTATTCTCTTTAGCAAATTTAAAAACCTCACGCACAACCTCTCTTACACTAAGGGATAAAGACTGCACAAAGCCAGTAGCATATACGCATTTTGAGTTTTTAATGTAGCCAAAATCAATATCATCTATTGAAAGATTCGTCGCAGCTGTTTTTCTACGGTAGAAAACAAACTCTGTTTTGCCTTCTTTTTTACCTACAAAATACAACCCGTTTTGACCTTGAGAAAGCTTAATATGAGATGTATCTAATCCTTCTGAACCCCAAGCATCAAGTAAATATTCGCAAAAATTATCTGTAGCAAGTTTAGTAATATATCCTGCACTGCTGCCGCTTCTAAGAGCTGCAATAGCCGTACAGAGCGAATCACCTCCGTAATATTTGTCAAAAATTTGTGCAAATTTTAATGACGTATTGCTTGATAATTCAACTAAACCTTCACCAATAGTTACTATATCTAAATTTTCATACATATAACTCTTTTATCATACTTTCCTATTTTGGTCAAAATATTAAGCATATTGATAAAAAGTCCGATTTTATGATATAAAAAGTAATATGGATAAGATAAAAAATGTACTTGTTATTGCGGGCAGTTCACAAATAGGCACGGAAGCCATAAAACTTATGCTAAAAAACGGCTACAGGGTCTATGTTACATCAAGAAACCCCATTGAAACAAACGACGAGAACCTTTTTAAGTACACACTCGATGTAAGCAACAGCGAATCATTCTTAAACTTAAAAAAAGAACTCCAAGGAATAGAATTTTGCGCCATAGTAAATAACGCCGGCGTTGTTGTGGCATCACCCGTTGAATACTTGGATGAAGATGAACTTTCAAGACAATTACAGGTTAATTTATTTGGTTTGTTGCGCATAATAAAATTCTTCTCGGGACAACTTGAGAAAAACGGCAAAATTATAAATGTAAGTTCTATGGCATCATATGGCGTGTACCCCTTCTTATCGCCTTATTGCCTATCAAAACGAGCATCAGACATTCTTTTGAGGTCATTTTCAAATGAAAGCGGCTACAAGTATGTTTCAATAAGACCCGGGGTCATAAAGACAAAATTCTGGCTTGACAGCATTGAACAAAACAAAAAGAATTTTGAAAATTTTTATGGAAAATACGAAAAAATAGGGCAATATATGCTCAAAAATGCACAAGAAAATGCACAAAATGCGCTTGACCCATCTGCCGTGGGCAAGGCAATTTATAAATCTTTGCGCGCAAAAAACCCAAAAAGCGTTGTTAATGTCGGTATAGATGCTCATTTGTGTGCAATAGCGACTAAATTTTTGAGTGAAGATTTACTTAACAAAATAATACGTATAGCATTAAAAATAAAATCAAGATGAGTGAGAACAAAAAAATATATTTAATATACCCTCCTTCACCCGTTATGAACCGTGAAGAGCGCTGCCAGCAACCGACTGACGACCTTATTGTCATACCGCCTCTTGCGCCTTTGGATTTAATGTACCTTGCTTCAATTGCAAGAGAAAAAGGCTATGAACCCTCCATAAAAGATTATTCGCTCTCCAATTCCTCACTTGAAGACTTTAGAGCGGATATTAAAAAAATTAAACCTCGTTATATAGTTGTAAACGTTGCAACACCAACTCTTGAGTCAGACCTTGAAACATTAAAAATTGCAAAAGAAGAATTGTCGGATTCAATAACAACAATTGCAAAAGGTGCGCACTTTTCTTTTATGGCAAAAGAGGTAATGCAAACACATGACTTTATAGATATTGCAATGTGCGGAGAAAGCGAGCTTACTTTTGGCGAAATTATAGACAAAATGCCTTTGGAAGAGATTAAAGGTGTTTGCTACAGACAGGATTTTGAAATAATACAAAATCAAATAAGACCTTTTAATGAAAATTTAGACCAATTACCTTATCCTGCAAGAGATTTAGTCGATAACTCACTTTATATAAGACCCGATAACAACAAAAAACAGGCAGTGATAAAAGTATCAAGGGGCTGCCCCTATCATTGTTTCTTTTGCCTTGCAACACCACTAAACGGAAGAATCGTAAGACACAGAAGCCCCAAGAACATTCTTGGCGAAATCAGGGAATGCGTTGAAAAGTACAACATTGACAACTTTATTTTCTGGTCTGATATTTTTAATCTGGACAAAAAATGGACACGAGAACTCTGTAATGAAATAATTAACTCAGGATTAAAAATTACATTTTCAACAAACACCCGTGCCGATAGTGCAGATTTAGAAACAATAAAATTAATGAAAAAAGCAGGCTGCAGACTGGTTTCAATAGGTGTTGAAAGCGGCTCGCAGTACATGCTTGATAAAATGGGCAAAAAAATTACTCTTGAGCAAATTCAAAACACCGTTAAAGCATTTAAAAAACAAGGAATACAGATTTATGCCTATTATGTAATCGGTTTGCCTTGGGAAAGCAAGGAAACAATTGAAGAAACTCTCAAATTTGCAAAAAAATTAAATACGGACTATGTAAGTTTTTACACTGCAGCAGCACTTGTAGGCACAACTTTTTATGATTATGTTGAGAATAATTGCCTTGGAGAACTTAACTACACACGCCCGTATTATTATCCGACAGTAAAAACTCATCATCTAAGCGCACAAGAAGTGTTTGATTATCATAAAAAAATGGTAAGGGAATATTATCTGCGCCCAACCTACATTGCAAAAATGCTATTATCCATCCGCTCTTTTACACAGCTCAAAAACTATGTAAAAGCAGGCTTGAGGGTCTTAAAAAGACACTAGGAAACTTTTTTTACTCTTCTTGGTCTTATTGTTAAGGAGAGTTTTATGCAAGAGGTTTTAAATTTTTACATATATGAAATTAAAAAAGGCACAAAGCCTATGGCACTTATGAGCGTAGCAAAAGAAGATACTCAGAAGTGTCTTGATAAAATAACAAAAAATGAACTTTTTTCCTATGTAAATGAAATTGATGGAAAAAATAATATATTCTTTGGCAAAAAAGAATGCGTTGAAATTGTTTCAACATTTCCTAAAGAATTATCTAAACTCAGTCCGCAGCAGGATTTTATACTGGGGACAATGCTTGGTTATAATCGGATTGAACAGTGTAGAAGATATTTGAATAAACTAAATTATACCCCATCGGGTAATTTTTAACATATAAATTATATTTTAATATAACCTTGTCAATGAGTGATAAGGAGATTAAAATGATAGTTTCTATAATGGATGGATGCACAGCATGCGGAGCATGTGAGGCCATAAACCCTGAAGTATTTCATGTGGATACAATTGCACATGTAGATAAATCACACATAAAAGGCAATGAGCAAGACTGTATTGACGCAGCTCTTATTTGCCCTGTTAACGCTATTTGGGTAGAAGACATCTAAAATTAACAATCTAATCTCTTAAAAGTAAATTACTTTGTTTGAACGATTTTAGCCCAAAAACATTGCCGTAGCTCAATTTAAAGGTTAAAATTAAATATACATTTAGGAGATTAGGAATATGAAAAAAATCGTATTGGCATTAACTATTACATTAATTTTTTCTTCAGCAGTTTTTGCAGAGGATGCAGTTTTTCAATCAATGGACTCTGTAGCAGAAGTTAAAAATGTTGAACTTACTCCCGTTTCAACAAGTGCGGTTGAAACACCTGCCACATCTTTAACAGGCAGCATACAAGAGGAAAGCTTTAAAAAAGCGATAACAAATCTTGACGACGCTTCAGCAGAAATCAGAGAACAGTTAATTGCATACAATGCCCAACTAAGCTCTCTTCAAGCAAAAGACGACCAATTGAGAGCAGAAATCAAAGAACTCAAGAAAAACGTCAAACAAACAAAGAAAAAGTTAAATAACATTGAAAAGTCAAAGAAATACATAAACTCAAACTTTGACGAACAACAAAGTAAGTAGTTATTCCATACAGGAAATAATAAATTCTTGCATCTTGTCGGGGTCATCTTCGACAAGATGTTTTTTAAATTCGATTATTTTATTAAACTCTTCAAGTAAAATTTCATAAAGAGAATTTTGAGCAACCCTTTCAGGCAAAACAGGCTCAATGTAGCTAATCTTGTCTACATCCAGAATCTCTATCGAGCCGCATGCTTCAAATATTTCAAGCGCAAGCTGTACAAACTGTTCGCTTGTTCCTGTGGCAAGAGCAATTTTTTCAATATCTATTTCACCGTTTTTATGGTTATTTGAATACTTTAGCATGCCTGAAATAGTCTTTAGATAAGACTCAATATTCTCGCAAAAATTTTCATTCATCAAATGCACTCTGCTTGGAGAAATTTTGTTCAATATGCTTTTAAATTCATCCAAAGTAGAGGGATAATCAAAAAACATAAGGCTTTCATGTTTTTTTGCCTTATCTGTAAATCTGTTTGATATATCAGGATAGTTTTTTAGTGCGGAAATTGTAGCAACATTCTTTGCCCAAACAGCAATATCAAGGTCATCTTTTTTAAGATAATCCGCTATTTGAGAGAGTATTCCGCTCTTACTCCTGTGGTCATATACTTTAACTTTATTGGACGAAGCTTTTGGGGAATATTTATCACAGCAGATATCCACCGCCTCAAGTTGAATATTCTCCTGAGCGCCAAAATTGTTTATAGAAGCACTAAAAGCTAAATCTATTTTTGAATCCTGAGGCAGTCTAAGAGCAGATTCGTTCCAACGCACGCATTCAAAAGGGACACCGTCTTTTTCTACGTAAAATTTTAAATGATTTGAATTTTTGCCTATAGTCTTTGATGATTTTAAAACGGCGTCTTTAAAACCAAAAACCACAGAGGGATTATCCTGTCCAAAAGGCTCAAGAATACTTAGCGATTGTATAAAACCAACACTCAAATCCGAGGCATTTATAAACTTGTCAATATAAAGAATATTTTTTTCTTCCGGTTTAATATCTAATTCTTCAATTGTATTAAGTATTGCCTCTTTAATTTCATCAACACTATGTATATTAATATCAAAAGAAAATCCGCCCGCAAGAGAGTGACCACCAAAACCCAAAAAAAGCTCTTCGTTCTTTTTTAATATTTCATATACATTGTATCCCTCAATGGAGCGAATAGAACAGCGTCCCATACCTTGCTCATCAGAAGTTATGATAAACACGGGCTTTAAAAACTCCTCAACAAGCTTTGAGGCAACAATACCAATAATCCCTATATGCCAGTCTTCTTTATATAAAACTATAGCATCTTGTTTGGCGTATTTTTTATCACCAAGAACAATATCCCTTGCTTCAAGATATATATTCTCACAAAGACTCTGGCGAATTTTATTGAAATTATCAAGTTTTTCCAATATAAAAGCAAGAGAGCTTTCGTTATCTTGTGTTAAAAAATCAAAAGCTAATTGCGGAGTACTCAAACGTCCTACGGCATTAATTCTTGGTGTAAGAATAAAAGCAATGTCCGTACTTGTAATATTTTCTCTGCCGTTTTTTTCAAACAGCATCTTTATGCCTTTATGTTTCTTTTGATTAATAAGCTCTAAACCCTGTGTCACAATCGTCCTATTTTCACCAAGCAAAGGTACAACATCAGAAATTGTACCAACACATGCAAGAATCAAAAGCTCATCATTAATTTCACTCGTATAACCCTCTAAAAGCGCACAAGAAAGTTTGTATGCAACTCCTACACCTGCCAGTTGGCTCAGTTTTTTAATTTCATCCAAACCTAAGTCATCTCTTAGAGAATAGGGTGCCTGAGGATTCAATATAGCAAAAGCATTAGGCGCTTCACCCTCAAGCTTATGGTGGTCTGTTACAATTACATCAACACCAAATTTATTTAAAACGTTAATCTCAGCCGTATTTGAAATTCCGCAGTCAACAGTTATCAAAACTTTGATTTTATGCTTTGAAACAAGCTGCAGAGCGGTTTTTAAATTTAAACCGTGCCCGTGTTCTTCCCGATTAGGTATAAAATATTCAAAATTAGCACCAAGAGCCGAAAGGGTTTTATACATAAGAGCGGTTGATGTGACACCATCTGCATCAAAGTCACCCCAAATTAATATTTTCTCACCATTTGAAATGGCATTTCTAATTCTATCAAGAGCTTTTTTAGCATCAGAAAACACATCAAGCGAGCTTAGTTTTTTTTCTTTGCATGCAAGAAATTCTTTTGCTTCTTCAATAGTTGTTATGCCACGCAGAGAAAGTAAATCACAAAGCAGGGGGTTGTCAATATAATCTTGAAACTCCCTGCTTATGTTTGGTATTTCTTTTTGAATTATTTTTCTGTAGTTCATTTATTATCTGTTTTTACTCAGTTGAGCAAGCAGTCTTAAAAGCTCCAAGTAAAGCCATACAATGGTTACAAGAAGCGAGAAAGCACCAAACCACTCGAAGTACTTAGGTGCCATTCTTTGAGCACCTTGCTCAATAAAATCAAAATCAAGTATGAAATTAAGTGCGGCAACTGCACAGAAAACAAGGCTCAAGCCTATTCCAAGCAATCCTGTATTCCAGATTGAAATAAAATTAGGATTTATAAAGCTAATAACTATACTAATCAGGTAAAATATCATAATTGAAGCTGTAGCGGTATAAACCACTTTTTTAAATGTATTTGTAGCTTTAATCAAACCTGTCTTATATAGCATTAACATCACAAACAAAGTCAAAAAGGTTATAAGCGCAGCGTTTGCAACTATACCCTTTAGCTGCATTTCATACATTGCAGAAAGACCGCCAATTGCAAGACCCTCGCATACAGCATAACCGATTGATAAAAGTTTTGCATTTTGCGGTTTAAAACGCATAATTATTGCAAGAATTAATCCTGCAATAATGCCAACCCACATCAGCATTACAACTTTATCCATATAACCGCTAAAAGCTTGCGTCCAAGTAAATACACCGGTTACAAAAGTTACAAGCAACAGTAAAATTGTTTTATTTACCGCACCGCTAACCGTCATAGGTTCGCCATCAAGAACAGCATTTTCGTAAATATTGCCCTGAGTCATAGGATTTGATGTCATTTTTACTCCTCCATAAATATCATTATGGATTATACTATGTTTTTTAATTAAAATAAAGTCATGATTAAGGTTGGTTTAACAGGTAATATTGCATCAGGAAAATCTCAGGTAGAAAAAATTCTGACCGAGCTTGGCTATAGTATCTTAGATACTGATAATTCTGCGCATTTTCACCTTAAAAATTCTAAAGAAGTTTACGATTTATTCCATACAAATGAGCGAAAAGAAATAGCAAAAACAGTATTTTACGACAAAGAAAAACTTGCAAGCCTTGAAAAAATTATCCACCCTCTTGTAAAAAAAGACATAGTTAATTTCTTTGAATTAAACAAGTGTGAAAAAATAGCCTTTGTTTCCGTTCCTCAATTATTCGAAGCAAAAATGGAAGATATGTTTGACAAAATTATCTTGGTTACAGCACCATATGACACAAGATTGCAAAGATTAATCAAGCGTAACAACTATGAGTATAAATACGCAAAACTAAGGCTTGATTCACAACTGCCTCAAGAAGAAAAAGCAAAAAAGAGCGATTTAATAATAGCAAATGACTCCGACCTTGAAGCCTTAAAGCAAAAAACTACAGAATGTTTAAGACTTCTCTTATAAGCTTGCAAGCAGTTGCGGTTGAAACCTTTGTAATGTCATAATCAGGTGCAAGTTCAACAATGTCTGCACCAATGATATTGTATTTTTTCAACTCAACAATCCAATTCATAAGCTCTTTATAAGTAAAACCGCCCGCTTCAGGAGTGCCTGTACCGCTCATTATGGATGGGTCAAGAACATCAAGGTCAATTGTTACAAATATTTTTTTATCCTTGAACTTTTTAAGCTCTTCAGGATTAAATGCAAGAGTAGAGTGCTTTTTCATTAACTCAAACTCTTGCTTTTCGCCTGAGCGAATACCAACTTGCATAATATTTTCAAATCCGATTAATTTTGCGATTCGAAGCATTACACCGGAGTGAGTGAGTTCAATATCAAGGTATTGTTCCCTTAAGTCCGTATGAGCATCAAACTGTATCACCGCAATGTCACTATGATGTTTAAGTAGCCCCTTTATTGTTCCGAGAGTAACTAAATGCTCACCGCCGATTCCAAGAATCTTTTTGTTTTGCGAGTATATTTCATCGGTATTTTTTTCAATAATATTAAGAGCTTCCCTTGGAGCGCCAAAAGGCAACTCAAGCTCGCCTGCATCATAAAACAATAAATCTGAAAGGTTAGTATCAAAATAACAAGAATATTCTTCTATACCGACACTTTCAACACGAATTTGCTGCGGAGCAAAACGCGCACCCGGTCTGTTTGTACAAGTGCCGTCAAGTGGCATACCGAGCATTACTATTTTTGATGAATCAAAATCATCACAAGAGCCTATAAAGTTTTTATCTAAAAATGGTCCGCTTAGCATAAGTGAATTTTAGCATAAATTTACAAATTGGCACAATAAAAAAATAAATGCTATATTTTTTTTATGAAGAAGTACGTCCTGATTTTATTTGCATTTTTAGTTACACTGCCGTCTTTTTCGCAAGACAATATGAAAATTTGGAATCCTTACCTTGCAAAAAAAGAAAAAGATGTCAAAACTTCATAGTATAAAACAGTTTCATTTAACCGCCACAACAAAGAGTGCAGAACAACACTGCTTTTTACAATCAAAAAAGACGGAGCTTTGGGTACAATAACGGTTTTATCATCAGACTGTGACAAGCAAATGCAGGACAATGCCATTCTTGCTGTTCGCAAAATAACACCGTTTGCCCCGTTTCCAAAGGGAATAACAGGCATTGATGAAATAAATATTAACTACAACTTGGACTACAAAGTATTGCCGGAAAATAAAAGGATTTCGCAAAACGCCCAAAGCAACTTGCCTCAATCACTAACTTCTAAAAAAGATGAAAAACAGCTTGAGAAAAAAGTCGAAAATCAAGCAATAAACAAAGAGGATAAAAAACAATTTGTAAGCAAAAAAGTTATTTTTATAAGCTTATCTGCAATACTTGTTCTTGCAGTTTCCATCTTGCTTTTAGTACTGTATAAGAGAAGAAAATATTAATTTTTGTTAAGTACGGTTTTTGCTCTTATATCAAGCGTTTTCAGGATTTAATATAAATCGTATACACTCTTTTTATCAATTTATGCCTCGGAATTTTTTTTATATAAATAAGGATATAGAGGGAAGAGATGAACTACGAAGCAATTTATATGAAGGCATTTGAGCCATACTACAATAATGGCTACATTAAGAAACTTCAAGAGAGAATGGATGCCATGTATGGGGATGATTCAATAATTAACCCCTCAGACCCTGACGATGCAACTGACAATGAAGAAGATAATACAGATGTTGATAATTCAACATCCGACGATGATACCATAACAAAAGATGAACAAATTGCAGAACTTGAAGACCAATTTCAAGCAATTAAAGACGAGCAAGGCTGGGTAGGCAACTTATGGGACGGAATAAAAAATCTTTTTGGACACCCAAACGGCTCAAATAAAGTAAGTGAAACAATTGCAAAAGTTGAAAGCGGAGAAGCAACATACGAAGAAGCAGTTGTAGCACTTAACAACTATCAACAAAAACAAGACGGCGTAGTAGATACATTTGCAAACATTGCATCAGGACTTGTAGCGGGCGCAAGCACACTTTTTGCCATACCAACTTTTGGAGCCAGCTTGGCAGTCGGCTTTGGACTTGGAGCTGCAACAAAAGTTGCTATCAAAGGTAGTGATGCAGCTACAAATAATGTTGAAGGCGATTACAGCTTTAAAGATGGAGCAAAAGATGTACTAACAGGTGGAGTTGGCGGACTTGTAACCGTCGCTACGGCAGGTATAGGAAAGGCTGCAACCACAACAGGAAAAGTCCTTGTCAGAGAAGGTGCATTATCAGGAGCAAGAGCAGGCTGTATTGACGGCGCAGCAATGTCGGCAACAGATTATATAGCAGATGCTGTATTTGATGGTAAAGAGTTTACTGTCGACGGACTCATTGGCGAAACAATAAAAGGCGGAGTAACCGGTGCAGCTGTTGGTGGTGCATTCGGCGCTGCTACAACAGGATTGAGAAATATTAAAGGCAGAACAAAAAGCAACGTAATAAAAGAAGCAACAGAGCAAAGCACTATAAACAATCCGATAGGGGACACAATTGGAAAAAATAGCGAGCAAGGCTTGCTACCATCGGGAATAAAAAATACAGAAGAAACAATTGGAAAAGCAACAGAAGAATCAATAGAAAAAACAACAGAAGAATCATTCCAAAAAGCAGCCAAAGAAGCATTTTATAATGGTAAATATTCAAACACATATTTTGATAAAAACGTAGATGAATCCATAATGAAAACATTTAGCGAACAAAAAAACGCTCTTCCTAAAATATCAGCATCAACAAGCAATACAACAAATTCACTGGACAGTCTATTTAACAACTTAGACAATATTAATGAAAGCGATATTACTAATATAACCAAGAACTTGAAAACAACACAAGATGTTACAAAATTTCTATATGGCTCAGAAAAAGACTCACTTGAAACAGTGATGAATGATATCAGCAGCTACGAAAACAGAATCAGTTCAGCACCTGAGGCACTGCAAGACAGTCTAAACGGACTTGTTGGACAACTTAAAAAAGTTGCAGCCGACCTAATTAGCTAAGCATAATTAACAACCCCTACCAATACAGTGATATTCAAACCCTTTTTCATTCAGGCGAATAGAGCTGTATTGGTTTCTGCCATCAAAAATAACAGGTGTTTTCATCAATGATTTTATCCTGTCAAAATCAGGTCTTCTAAACTCGTTCCACTCTGTTACCAATAAAAGCGCATCAGCATCACATAGAGCATCGTACGAACTTGCGCAATAGGTAATTTTATCGCCAAAATAGAATTTCGCTTCTTCAGTTGCCTGAGGGTCGTATGCTTGTATTGTAGCTCCTAAATTCAGAAGCTCATTTACAATGGTAATAGAAGGCGCTTCTCGCATGTCATTTGTTTCGGGTTTAAACGCCAATCCCCACAAAGCAAAAATTTTACCGCATAAATTATCACCAAATCTTTTTTTGATTTTATCAACAAAAATCAACCTCTGTTTTTTATTTATTTCATCAGCCGCACTGAGCAAACTATAGTCACAACCATTTTCAACAGCTGTTTTAGATAAAGCCTTTATGTCTTTTGGAAAACAACTTCCGCCAAAACCTAACCCGGGGAAGAGAAAATGTTGCCCGATTCTTTTATCCGAGCACATTCCAATCCTTACCATTTGTGCATCAGCGCCTACTTTTTCGCATATATTTGCTATCTGATTTGCATAAGAAATTTTTACCGCCAAAAAAGAATTAGCAGCGTATTTTGTCATCTCCGCAGATTTTACATCCATTACAATCATAGGATTTCCGGAGCATAAAAAAGGCATATACAGCTCTTGCATAATTTCTGTTGCCCTTTTTGAATCCGAACCGATTATTACCCTATCAGGCTTCATAAAATCATTTACGGCTTCACCCTGTCGCAAAAACTCAGGGTTTGATATTACATCAAATTCTACTTCACTTTGTGAAGAAATAATCTTTCTGACCTCATCTGCCGTACCTACAGGAACAGTAGATTTATCAACAATAACCTTATAGCCGTTTATATACTTTGCAATGTCTGAAGCAACCTCATACACATATTTTAAATCCGCAGAGCCGTCTTCGCCCTGAGGAGTACCAACAGCAATAAAACATACAAGAGAACTCCTGATTGCAGATTTTATATCAGATGAAAAAGTTAACCTTTCTTTTGCAACATTATTTTTAATTAATTCCTCAAGCCCAGGCTCGTATATCGGGACAATACCCTTTCTTAGATTAATGAGTTTCTCTTCATTGTTATCGACACAAATAACCATATTGCCCATTTCAGCAAGACAAGCCCCTGCAATAAGCCCAACATAGCCGGTACCGATAACACACACCCTCATTAGTAAATTTCCTCTAATTTATTTTTAAAATACTCAATTGTTTTATCAAGCCCCTCATCAAGCTTTGTTTGAGGCTGCCATTTTAATTTATTTTTTGCAAGCTCAACATCAGGACGCCTTTGTGTCGGGTCATCGGCAGGCAGAGGCTTGTAGAGGACTTTTAAATTTTTATTTACTTTATTTTTTATAATTTGTGACAACTCGCCAATTGTGTACTCCTCAGGATTTCCAAGATTTATCGGACCTAAAAATTCATCATCACTTTTCATTGTTAAAATCAAGGCACAAACTAAATCATCCACATAACAAAAAGAACGAGTTTGAGAACCGTCGCCAAAAACAGTAAGGTCGACACCCTTGAGCGCTTGGCAAATAAAATTTGATACAACTCTGCCATCATCAGGATGCATATACGGTCCATATGTATTAAAAATTCTAACTACTTTTACCTTAACACCGTATATTCTGTTGTAGTCAAAAAACAAACTCTCTGCGCAGCGTTTGCCCTCGTCATAACAAGAGCGCACGCCGATAGGGTTGACATTACCTCTGTAGTTTTCTTTTTGAGGATGCTCTAAAGGCTCACCATAAACCTCAGAGGTAGAAGTTTGCAATATTTTTGCATTATTTTTTCTTGCTAGTTCAAG
This sequence comes from Candidatus Gastranaerophilales bacterium, assembly GCA_944325115.1. GTDB lineage: Bacteria > Cyanobacteriota > Vampirovibrionia > Gastranaerophilales > Gastranaerophilaceae > Galligastranaerophilus. The sequence continues at coordinate 23,337 of CALUYX010000010.1, forward strand.
CATATTAAGTGCACCAAAAACACAGGTTTTTGTTGTAAATATTGCTCTATCACCCTGATACGCCTTGGGGGAAGCAGGACAGGCAAGGTTATATATTTCATCTATTTTTTGATCTAAATTAAGAGGGTTGATTACATCATGTTCTATAAATTCAAAATTTGCATTTTCCAGCAAATCTTTAACATTATCAAGAGAGCCGGTATAGTTGTTATCAAGGCAAATCACTTTATTTTTGGAATCTTGCAACAATTTCCTGCACAGGTTCGCTCCGATAAATCCCGTTCCTCCCGTTACAAGTATTGTTTTCATTTTATCCCTCATAATAAACCTCATTGCAATTATATCATGCTAAAAGATTATGATGTCATACAAATATACATGTGCAAAAAAATTCTTTTACGGGTTTTGTACAAGCGCATGTTTGACGCTCGTATGTATACATGTTAGTATAATCATAAAAAAGGAAATAAGGTGAAAATCCTTAACTGGACCGCAGCCGTAAAGTCGGAAAACTTATATTTACCCATGCTGCGTGCACCGGTAGGGTAGTTAAGTTCCTTGCTGCGGCTTAATGCTCAGGGGACTTTTTTAATGTCAGGAAGTATATCAACAGTAAACAACAATCGAGCCAATACATGCCCTCATGGCTTACCGCTTGGTGCTTGCCCAATCTGTAACGGAATGGGCGGGGGCGGAGGCTCGACCAAAAAAGCAGATGAGCCAAGACGCCCCGGGGAAATGACATATCAAGAATGCTATGCCCAGTGGAAACAAATGCAGCGTGCAGAAGCAAGAGAGCTTGCGCTAAAAGAGGCAATGATAAAAAATGCCGAATTGGCGGCAAAATTTCAACAGCAACTGCTGAATGTAACAAACACAATAAGCAACATGCTTGATAAAATTCAATCGGCACTACCAAAGCCTGTTGCCAAAGTATTTGAAGGGATTTCAAATAACATATTAAAACCGCTGTTAAATATAGTTAAAGATTTTCCTCAAATGATAAAAAATCTGCCAAACATAATCGAAAACATAAGAAATGAAATTACAAAAGCAGCAGAAAAAATCAACGCCCTCATAGGAGAAATACAAAACTTTATAGAAAAGAAAATATCAGATGCAACTAAAGTCATAAAAAAACGCCTCAGAAAGCTTCTTTCTATATTTGGTCTTGAGGAAGAAGAACAAGAAGAGGATGAAAAAATAAAAGAAGAAATATCCGTATTCAAGCAATTTGAAGTTGAAAAATTAAAAGAAGCACTAAGAAAATTGCTAATCCCAAAGAAAAAGGAAAAGGAAAAGGAAATTGCCAAACGCAAGCATTAATGCAAAAACAAATAAATACTATACTTCAGGAAGCTCCTACCTTACCGACAGGCAAATCAAACAAAAAAATGCGACACTTGAAGGAGTTGTAGTTAATAATTTTATTAAAGACACAGACAAATACGAAACACCAAACCTTGATGACACATATAATGCACTTGTAATATCAGAAAAACAAGACTCGCAAATTGATGAATACCTTAGCAATAAAGCAGGTCAAAGAGGTTATGACTCAAAAAAAGCAATGATGCCTCTTGTATTGGGTACAGGAGCTATTTTTGTATCAAGCGCCATAATGAGTTTGGTATTTAAACGCTCTGCAAAGAAAAATTTAACAGAACCTGTATACAAACAGCTTCCTGCGATGGGTATGAACCTTAATATTGTCGAGGAAACAGGCTTTGCAACATATATGGCCCTAAGAGACCCCAACAGAAAAAACATTATGGCAGCAATTGCAGTATTTGCATTTAGTGCACTAACTCTGGTTGGCAAGAAATTTGTTGAAGGCATGAAAGAAATATGGATAAAAAAGCAAGACGCAGACATTAAGCGTGATTTGCAAGAAGATTTGATATCAGTTGAAACAGATGCATTCTCGGGGAAACTTGCCGTTTTAAGAAATATGTTGAGCAAAAATGGCGAATACTTAAAAACAGCCCTTAATAGCCAAAATCAAAAAAACAAAATTGACACGTCACCCTTTACAAAACACTTTAATTTCACGGGTACGGACAAAAATAAAGAAGAAGAAAAATCAAAACTTAAAAAAATCATAAATCCATACACCGTAATTTCCGCTGTCATGTTAGCAGGAGGAGTGGCATTAGGCGCACTCACTCTTAAAAACATTAAAAGCAGTGCAAAAATACAAGATAAATACTTGAATGATTTTATTGAAGGCAAAAAGAAAATACTTGAAAAACTGATAAATGAAAAAACCAAAGACAAGACTCAACTAACAGACGTACTAATCAAAATGGGTGCAAATAAAGAAAAGGCAAGAGAATGTGCTCAAAGAGCAGGCTTTAGCGGTGATGACATAGAAGACATTGCAAACAAAGTAAGCTCCAGCGTTGATGACATCTGGGGAAATGCGCCAACCGGAATGAGTACGGAAAGCGGCAAAGCGTTTTTCTATTGCTATTTGAATGAAGCCCGAGGACATCTGTACAACTGGCTAATACATAGTGATAACGTATTTTTAAAACATCTTTTTATGGCTATGGCAACAGTCAGCGCTACAAGCTATATAGCACAACAAAGCACGGATGCAATTAAGGAAATAGCCGTTCTTAAAGAGAACGCAAATACAGAACTGAATCTGCAAAAACGCCTTGTAGATGTAGAGATTAATAACTTCAAAGCAAAAAAAGAAAGTGCCATTGCTCCTATGATTGAGGAATTTGAAAAACAAAGAAAAGAAGGTAAATCACCTCAAGAGCTAAAGGTTATGGCGGATAATATCTTAATGGAAATCAAAAACGGACCTCCGTTTGTATACTCATAAGGAACCGATATGCCAATAAACCCTATCGTAGTTTTTAATATAAATAATCTCGGCAAAAACATCAAACCCGCAAACAAAGAAAAAAATTACTGCAGTTTTGATGATAAAAAGATTGAGAAAATATCAAAAGAGCGCGAATCTGCTCTGCCTTACATAGAAAATGTACTTAAAAGCACAAATGATGAAAATGTGGTACTTGAAAGCCTGTACATTTTAAATAAAATGCTTGATGAAAAAGTTGCGGGAATAGATAAGCTATACCCAACTCTGAGCCGTTTCAACAATACTGACTCACCTGATATTCAGGTACTTTTGAGCGGAGTTTACAGAAAAATTATGGTTCCCGATGCTTTTGGACCGCTAAATCGTATGCTATACAAGCAGATAACAGCACCAAACAGTCCGTATTTCGACCCAACTGAAGAAATAGGCGGAGCAATTTTAGAATATATAAGAAGCTATGGCGCAAAACAAGGCTACAATGCTTCACAAAAATAAAAAATAGTGTAGAATAATTCTATGATAAAAAAATCTTACAAAGGCTTTACGCTTTCAGAATTACTTGTGGCAACACTTGTTGTATCAATTATGCTCATTGCTATGGCACCTGTTATGACAAAAAAGGCCAAAAACCATATGCAAGAGCGCGTCGCAGTGCAACAACCGCAAACTGAGAGTGTACCAATCGGAACCATAGTTTTATGGTACGGCACAAATGTCCCTGACGGTTGGATTGAATGCAGCGGACAAGATACAAATGTACAAGAATTGCAAGATATAAAAAACGCCGTTCCAAACTCCGATAATTTACCAAACTTGAACGCAATAACAAATAATATCGACACAAATATTAAATGGATTATAAAAGTTAAAAAATAATTATTTATTTTCTATTTGTGCCAAAACCTGAGCGCCTACAAGATTTTCAAGTATCATACGCGAAGCCCAAAAGTCGGACTCGGCTTTTTTTGCAGCATTCTGGGCATTTCTGTAATACACATCCGCTATGATAAGCTCCTCTCTGGGTGCATTTTGAGATTTATCATAAATCTCACGGCGCTTTTCAAGATTATCAAGCGTCATTGCCATTATTTCTTTTTTTGTTAAGTAATCAATATAAAGATTTAAAAGCTTTTTTTGCAAGTCATCTATTTTTCTGACCAACAAGACCATATCTGCATCGTTTACCTTTGTAAACTTATAATTCAGTTCTTTGTCATCCTTGGTAAGTGCGCCAAGAAGTCCCCCGCCAATTAAGGCACCTGAAGCCATATAAGGGTTAGAACTTAGCGCAGTACCCGCTATTGTAGAAAAACTTGCTATAGGTTTAATGATTTTTTTAATTATACTTTCATTTGGCTTATCCTCATCAGGATTTGAAAGCTTGTAAATCGTATATTTAATTGTTTCGCTTCTCTGCGCCGCAGCGTTCCATAAAACCTGCAAATCTGCAAGCAAATCAGCCGATTCAATGTTTAAATCATAAGAAACATCATCAGCAAGACGTTTTAGGCTTAAATCAGCATAAGAAGAATCATATGCAGCTTCTTTAATTCCTGTTTTTGAAACTACAGTCTTGCCGTCGTTAACGGTTTTTACCTCACTAAAGGCAGCCTCGGGAGTCTTACCCACGCCAAGTCTGTTAGCGGGCGGCATAGGGTAGCTTAACCCCTCCAGTGTTAAAGAAGCACAAGACGGCAAACAAGTGCTCAAAAAAAACAAAAGAAATAATAAAATCGTTATGTTATTTTTTTGCATTGTAAGCCTCTATATTTACGGGAATTTCTTTTTTTGAAAAATTAATATCGTTAAGGTTTACGTTCTGCGTTTTTAGACTATATTGTGCGACATTAAGGTTTTCTGTGGTTTCCTTGCCCGCTAAACGCTCCAGCATAAGGTGATATTTTTTCACATCCTGTTTAATTTTATACTCCTCAACCAACTGCTCTTCCCACTGGGCTGAAGCAACAGAAATTTCAAGGGAATCGTTTTTCTTTAATGCTTCGTTATAATTTTTGTTATATAAAAGCAGCTGCGCTCTGCAATCCTTAAGACGCATAAGCGCACCCTTGTAGTTGTAATAGGTAACAACAATCTCATCTTGCAAATCTTCAATCAAAGCTGCAAGCTCAATTGCCTCTGTGTCAGTCAAAGGAACATCTTGCAACTTTTTGTAATTATCTTTATTAATCCAGTTATTAGCAAGCCTTGCAGCAGCAAAAGAAGCTGACTGCAAAGAATAATGCATCCCCATAAACGAAGGTAACATGGCAGCCCCGCTTATAAGAGCACTCATACTTTTTGCCATTAAAGAAGAGTGTATTCTTCGCTGTTCTTCAGGAATGGCAAGCTTTTTAAGGCAGAATTTTATAAGGGGGTTTGAATCAACAGTTGCATTCCAAAGATTTTCCAAATCTTCTACATCACTCTCTTGTTGTTTGTTTACAACAATCTGCGCTTGTTCCGTGTCGTTTATAAAAAGCGACCCCTTAAGCGTTTGAACCTGTTCCCCATATTGAATCTTATGCTCTTGCGCATTCTCCAGCTTTATCTCTTCGGCGCATAATGAGTACGGAGCGCAAAGATTCATGATTATAAGACAAGATATTAACTTTTTCAGCATAATAACTTTATAGCATGTTTTTTATTAATACCCAAAATCTTGTTCTTGAGTATCTTCATCATCTTGCAAAGATGACAAATCGTAATTGTAAGTTGAATCAAAATCTTCAGGCAGCTTGTCGCTATCAGGCCAAATTGTACCTTCATCAAATCTGCAAGCGCTCATATTGGCACTTGTACTAAAGTCACTGTCTGTTAAATCGGCTTCATTTAACACGCAACCCGCCATATCAGCATCGGTAAAATTAGAATATGTAACACTTGCGTAGCTATAGTCGGTACCGTTGAGTACAGCTTCACTGAAATCACATTCAGCAACATTTGCTCTTGAAAAATTAGCACTTGTAAGGTCGCAACCTGAAAAATTAACATTTGTAAGCGACGATTCAGCAAAAGATGCACCGGAGAAATCAATGTTTGAAAAATCAATATCACTGATATCCGCCCCTGACAGGTCAGCCTCACTTAAATCAATAATACCGCCGTTTTCTGAGTGATAATCTTTAAATTCGTCTTTGTTATTAAGAATAAGACTCAATACTTCATCTTTTGATTTCATGCCTGTTTCCTTTTTATTGCTGCCTCTCTATTTTCCGACATATAATCGTTAAGTCAAGTAAAAAAACATTAACCGTCAATTATTTGTGTCTGTATAGCTAAAAGCACCGCTTGAACTCTATTATCAACATTAAGTTTTTTGTAAATACTGTTAAGATGAGTTTTTACCGTAACTTCTCGCACAAAAAGCTTCTCGGCAATATCAGAGTTGCTTGCGCCTTTTGCAACAAGCGTAAGTATTTCCTTTTCTCTTGAAGTAAGCGGAGAAATAGGCTCAGATGTCACAAAAGGAAGCGCTGCCGCGTGTTTTTTTTCATTAGACCACTTACAGCGTCTTAAAAGAGCTTCAATTCTTGCAAGTAAATTAGGCAAGATAAAAGGTTTAGTTACATAATCATCAGCACCAAATTTTAAACCGGATATTTGTTTATTTCCCTCATTTACGGCAGTAAGCATAATTATAGGAATATGCTTTGTTTTTTCATTTTCTCTGATAGATTTTAAAGTTTCCCATCCGTCAAGATTGGGCATTACAACATCAAGCAGGATAAGGTCAAAAGGTTCTGTTTCTTCACTTAAAATCTTTAAACCCATAAGTCCGTCATGTGCTGTTTTTACATCATAACCATACATAGGAAGAGCATCTTCAAGAAGCTTAGGGTTGTCATCAATTATCAGAATTTTACCTAATGAACTCATATATTCTATCCTTATAGTTGTATCTATCCCAAGATATTTTCTTTAATTGCCTTTATGGCAGCCTGTGTTCTGTCATCAACAGAGAGCTTTTGTAATATATTACAAACATGAACTTTTGTGGTATTGACCGATATGTTTAATTTTTTGGCTATTTGCTGATTTGAATTTCCATCCGCCAACAAAGAAAGTACTTTTTTCTCCTTAAGAGTCAGATTATATGTGTCATCACTTTTTTGCTTGTGCGAATTCATTGTCCTTGTCGTATTTAGTACATACCTTGAAACCGCAGAGTCAAACCAGAGATTGCCGTTCATAATATCACTAATTAACTCTATAAGTTTATCAGGTTTTATGTCTTTTGAGCAATATGCACTAATTCCCGCTTCAAGGCATTTTACAACTTCATCCTCTTCGTTATGAGAAGTAAGAACAATAACCTTTATTTTTTTATACATCTTTTTAATTTCTTGCGTCGCCTTTACGCCATTTATCCCCGGCAGACCCAAATCCATAATCACAAGCTGTATATCATAAAGCGCGAGCTTCTCGTAAGCTTCCTGCGCACAAGATGCTTCATAAACATTGTCTACAAAATCCACATCCCTTAAGGAAGTCTTAAGAGCAAAGCGTGTAAGCGCATGGTCCTCTACTAAAAGAATATTGTATTTCTTACCCATTTTTAAATTATATTACAATTATTTCGTGTTTTGCAAGATATTTTGCATTATTTATATTTTTTTGATATCTTAACTACAAGGTAAAGGAATTTTATTATGATAGAAATAAAAGATGTAGAACACGTTGCAAAACTTGCAAGACTGGAGTTGAGTGAAGAAGAAAAAGTTAAGTTTTCAAAACAACTTGGCGACATCTTAAAATATGTGGAACAAATGAATGAGGTAGACACAACAGGTGTTGAACCTATGAATCATGCAATTGAGTTTTACAATGTTATGCGTGAAGATGTAGAAAAATACGAAAATACACGCGAAGAATTGATGGCAAATGCACCTGAATCAGAATCCGACTTTTTCAAGGTGCCAAAAATTAATTAGAGTGCTTCTGGGGTAAAAAATGACTAAATATATCTTTATAACAGGCGGTGTAGTAAGCTCTTTAGGTAAGGGCATTGTAGCCGCCTCTTTAGGCAATCTTTTAAGGGCAAGAGGCTTTAGTGTTACAATTCAAAAATTTGACCCGTATATTAATGTCGACCCCGGAACAATGAGCCCGTTTCAGCACGGAGAGGTTTTTGTAACCGATGACGGGGCAGAAACCGACCTTGACCTTGGGCACTATGAAAGATTTACAAATACATCTTTAGGTAAATTTAACAATGTCACTTCAGGAAGTGTTTATCAAACGGTAATAAACAAAGAGCGTCAAGGCGAGTATCTTGGCGCAACCGTTCAGACAATCCCGCATATAACAAATGAAATTAAGTCAAGAATACAAAAGGTTGCAAAACAATTTAATCCTGACTTTTTAATAGCAGAAATAGGCGGTACAATAGGCGACATTGAAGGACTACCCTTTATTGAATCAATCAGACAATTCCGCTCTGAGGTGGGAATTGGTAATTCTATTTCAATCCATGTTACCTTGCTTCCATATCTGCCGACATCGGGAGAATTAAAAACAAAACCCTCTCAACACAGTGTAAACACTCTAAGAAGTTTTGGTATTCAACCTGAAATATTGGTACTTAGAACACAAGTTCCCGTGTCACAATCAGAAAAAGACAAAATTGCTCTTTTCTGCTCTGTTTCAAAAGAATGCGTTATAGAGTGCAAAGATATGGACACAATCTATGAAGTACCTTTGGCACTTGAAGAACAAGGCATGGCACAGAGTGTATTGAAACTATTAAATTGCAAATCAAAAGCGCCAAATCTGAAAAACTGGAAAGATTTGGTTGATAAAATCAAACACCCAAAACAAGAACTCACCGTAGCTCTTGCGGGCAAATATACAGAACTTAACGACGCATATATTTCGGTTGTGGAATCACTTAAACATGCCGGATGTGCCTATGATACAAAAATAAAAATCAAATGGTTGGCATCTGAAGAATGTACAAGCGAGTCCAAAGCAAAAGAAATGCTAAAAGATGTTGACGCCCTTGTAGTACCCGGAGGATTCGGTTTTAGGGGCATTGAAGGCAAGTTAAACGTTATTAAATATGCAAGAGAAAACAATTTGCCGTTTTTGGGACTTTGCCTTGGTATGCAATGTGCAGTAATTGAGTATGCAAGAAATGTGGCAGGTCTAAAGGGTGCAAATTCTACAGAGTTTGATGAAAAAACTCCATACCCTGTTATCGACCTTATGGCAGAGCAAAAAAATGTCGGCGGATATGGCGGCACAATGCGCTTAGGAGCATACGAATGCCACTTAAAAGACGGCACAAAATCTCAAAAGGCGTATGGCAAAAAAATTATTTCAGAACGCCACAGGCACAGATATGAATTTAACAATGATTACAAGAAAATAATTGAAGATGCCGGTCTTATAATAAGCGGTAAGTCCCCTGACGGACTTTTGGCAGAAATGGTAGAATACCCTAAAAACGACTGGTTTGTGGCTTGCCAATTCCACCCTGAATTTAAGTCAAGACCTGAAAATGCTCATCCGCTATTTTTAGGACTTATTAAAACGGCCATAAAAAATAAAAAATAACTATTCAGGATTTGCAACCCTTGCAAGACCTTCTACACATACATCCAAATTAGAAAAAATTACCCGTGCAACACTTGGGGTTGGATAAAGTATTCTTGCGTATATAATTTGATTACTTTCCCAATTGTCCGTCGTATCAATTGCTCTTAGCGTACCGTATAATTTTGCGCCCTGCATAAAGCTTATTGACTTAAAATTGTCCCTATCCGAAAAAACAACCTGATAATGTCCCTCGGGGATGATTTTTCCGTACGAATCGATAATTGCACTTGACAAGACTACATTTGGCTTAGAATCATTAATTTCTTTTGCAGTCATATTACCCATTTCGCCGGACACATCGGATTTATAGTTCTTAAGCACTGGGTCATTCTCAGGTTTGTTCCTGTTTAGAAAATCTTTAAACTTTAAAATAAGACCCTTGCGTTGATTTTTTACCCTATCAACCGCCTCGTCAAATTGTTGTTGCGTAACAGGTTTTTGATTACCGAAAGGATTATCAATAAAATCCACATCCATATCAAGCATACTATCCTCTGCAGCGAGGGCTGCTGATACGATTGACAAAACAAACAATGTTGTTAATAACTTCTTCATAATTCCATGATAATAAATTAATCTGATATGTAAAGGAAATTTACAAAGATTTGCAATAAAAGTAAAAATTGTATAATGGTATCATGAGTCGAAACTT
>CALUYX010000011.1 GCA_944325115.1 Candidatus Gastranaerophilales bacterium
GTAAAGACTACTCGCGCTGACAATACTCGGAGGGTAGCCTCCCGGGAAGATAAGTTGCTGCCAGATCTTATATTTAATAAAAGACCTCTCTAGTTTGGAGAGGTCTTTTGTATTATACCCTTCTCGATAAGTCTTGGAGTTTTTATGAAAGAATGGATTAAAGCAATAATTATCTTACCTTTTAATGTTACGGTTGTTATTTCTTTTTTTATTTTATATTTTTCAAGATACAGTTTTTCTATAGTAAGTAAACTGCAATTGGCATCAGGGTTTATTTTGCTCTTTATCGGTTTATTTATGGTTATTTGGACTATGGTGTTATTTCATAAAATTGGCAAAGGTACGCTTGCCCCTTGGGCAACAACAAAGCATTTGGTTGTTGAAGGTCCGTATAAAGTGGTTCGAAACCCAATGATTCTGGGTGTCATAGCAATTTTGGCTTCCGAGGCACTCATTTTGGGTGCTGTAAATATTTTTTATTGGGCTGTGTTATTTTTCCTAATAAATTGTATTTATTTTAAGCTGTTTGAGGAAAAACAGCTAGTACGTAATTTTGGACAGGAGTACCTTGAATACAGAAAGAAGGTTCCCATGTGGCTTCCAAAAATTAAGTTTTGGTAGTTATTTTTTCTTTGAAAAAAAGCTTATAATTTTCTCAAGGAGCCCTTCGTCTTCATACGAGGCTTCTTTTTGTGATTTTTTCTCAATTACTTTGCCATAGTACTGTGCAAGTTTTAGGTCGCCTTGTTGATAATAAAATTCACCCAGAATCTCTCCTGCGCGCTTGTCCTTATCGATTTCGTAGACTTTTTTCCAATACTCCATTGAGGCAAATTTTTCACCGTTATTTGCGTATAGATTAGCTAATTCAATTAATGTGTTTTTGTCGTTAGGGTTAGCGTTGTGCGCATGGGTAAACTCAACTATAGCTTCATCAAAGCGATTTCTTACTTTGTAACAGTAACCCCAGTTGTAAGCAGATTTAAACTCATCTTCCATGCCTTCATAAATTAGCGCCTTCATTTGGAATGAAAGTGCGTTTGGCAGGCTGATGTCTGTGTATTTTTCAACAAAATCAAGTGCTTGTTGAAACTCTTGCTTGTTGTAGTGATATTGTGCCTCAAGAAGATAGTATGTTGCAAGTTGTTCTTTGTTTTGCTCCTTGTAGAGGTTTTTATCTTCTTTAATTTTATCTAAAATTTCTCTCGCATTGTCGTTTTGTTCGTCTTGCAGAAGAATTTTAGTCTTTAAAAAATTATCCTCGACAACTTCAAGAGCGTTTTTGTAGTCATTCATTTTAAAATACAGGTTGGCAAGAATATTTTTAAATTCGTTTTCATTATTAAATTGTGTCATTGCTTTTTTTGCAATGCCTATTGCGCTCTCAGGGCTATCTTCTTTTGAATATAGGTCAATAAGCTCAATGTATGCGTCTTTTTGAGTTGCGTCAATATCAATAATTTTTAGAAATTCATCAACTGCGCGCAAGTTTTTACCTGTAACTTTGTATAATCTTCCTAGTTTTCTTAGGGCTTCAACTGATTGAGATTCAAGATTAAGTGCTTTTTTAACATCATTTATGGCATGTTCGTATTTATGCTGCACAATATTGACATTAGAGCGTGTTATGTAGTACATAAATTTGTCACGCTCAAGATACAAGTCCATAAGTTGTGATAGTGCAATTTCATCATTCGGGGCAAGTTCTACAATTTTTGTGTAAATTTCAATAGCTTTTTCTTCGTTGCCGTTTATAAGCTCATCGTTTGCTGCCTGATGAAGATTGTGCACATCTGTCATAAAGTTACTCTCCTGTTAAATACATCTTCGCAAGTTCGTTAGCATATTCAAAAGCTCTTTGCTTAATTAAATTGCTAACTTTTATATTGTCATATTTTGCACTTTTGTGTTCAATTTGAAATGTAGCATTTTCATTGACTTGTAGCAATGCCCAGTAAGGCATTTTATCTTCAGTCATTGAGCGACCTACTGAGCCCACGTTTACTACCGTTTTCCCTGAATCAAGCGAGTAGCCGCAGGGAATGTGTGTGTGCCCGCACAAAATAAGTTCTGCTTCAGAATCTGCAACCATCTGCTCTACGGTTGTTAAGTCCAAATTAGGGTATATGTTTTCATCTTGAATTCTTGGTGAACCATGTACAAGTTCAATTTTAAGACCGTTTATTTCAACATATTTTTTCTCGGGCAGATTTTTTACAAAGTCGATATATTTTTTATCAACTATTTTTAAATCTTCTCTTAAGGCGTAACCCATGCAGGGAAATTTGTTTTTTGCTTTTTCAAAAAGTTCTTCACTGTAGTGCGCAACCATTTTATCAGTGTTGCCTTGGATTATTTCAAGGTTTTTAATGTTTAAAATCTTTTGCGCCGTGCCGTTTGGGTCATAGCCTGCCATTAAAATATCGCCAAGGCAAAAAACTCTATCAACACCGATTTTATCAATTTGCTCCAACACCGCATCAAGTGCCAGAGTGTTTGCGTGAATGTCTGAGATAACCGCTATTTTCATGCTATGATTTTAACATAAAAAAGGAATTAATGTTATGGAAAAGATTCAAATTAAAATCGGAGATGTAAAAATCGGTGCAGGTGCGCCCGTTAGTGTGCAGTCTATGACAAATACTAAGACGGATGATGTTGAAGGTACACTAAAACAGATTAATGAACTAAAAGAAGCAGGGTGCGAGATTGTACGTCTTGCTGTTTTAAACAAAGATTGTGCTCAAAAAATTAAAGACATAAAAAATAAATCCCCCTTGCCTATTGTGGCTGATATTCACTTTGACTATCGTCTTGCTCTTGAGTGTATGAACTCAGGTGTTGACGCTCTAAGGCTTAACCCCGGTAATATTGGCGGTATGGAGCATGTAAGAAAAGTTGTTGATATGGCAAAAAAGACACAAACCCCAATAAGAATAGGAGTAAATGCAGGCTCACTTGAGCGAGAATTGCAGGCTGATAAAACGCTAAAGCTTGAAGAAAAAATGGTTAAAAGTGCCATGTCGCATATTAAAATGCTTGAGGATTGCGATTTTAATCTTATTAAAGTGTCATTAAAATCAAGTGATGTAATGACAACAATTAAGGCTTACAGACTGATAAATGAATTGATTCCATATCCTTTGCATGTCGGAGTAACTGAAGCAGGCACTTTAAGAGGTGGGCTTATAAAATCTTCAATCGGCATAGGAACGCTTTTGGCTGAGGGTATAGGAGATACGATAAGAGTGTCGCTTACAGAAAACCCTGTTGAAGAGGTTTATGCAGCTTGGGATATTTTAAAAGCACTTAAAATGCGCCAAAGAGGGGTAAATTTTGTTTCATGCCCCACTTGCGGGCGTACTAAAATTGACCTTATAGGTTTGGCCAAAAAAGTTGAAGAAAGGTTTAAAAACCTTGATGCCCCAATTACAATAGCTACCATGGGCTGTCCTGTTAATGGTCCTAATGAAGCTCGTGATGCTGATTTTGGTATAGCAGGTGCAATTGGTGAAGGGTATATATTTAAAAAAGGTGAACTTATAAAAAAAGTTCCGCAGGACGTCTTGTTGGATGAATTTGAAAAAGTAATAAAAGAAGGACTTGGAGAATTAAAGTTCTTTAGCTAAAAATTACATTAAACAGTTGGTCAAAAAACTGATATAATATATAATAATTATCAGTAAAGTATGAGGTGTATTATGAAGAAAATTATATTGGCTTTAGGAGTTGCCTTAGTTGCTCAGAGCGCTTTTGCGTATATTGAAGAAGGCAAAACGGCAGATGTTGCAAGATTACAAAATGCAGGTTATTCGCAGGCTGCTCTAAAAATTATTGACAGAACAACAAGTCAGACTCAAGGTAGCGGTAATTTAGAAAACGAACACTATGTAAGATACTATCAAGACTACAAACCAAAAAACGGACTTGCCGCTTTTTATAACAGAGCAAAAATATATATAGACCCTACAACTGAGGATGATTTCTTTGGCAGACATGAGCTAGACTTTAGTAACGCTTGGTTTCCCGATTTACATGACAGCAGTGTAAAAGGCGCTACAAGAAATGGTTCTCGCGGTATTGAAAGTTTATAATTAAATAAAAATAAGTATTATTGAAAGAATTATACAGATAAAGAGGATTGAATAGTTTAGATTCATCCTCTTTTTAAATACTTCTGTCTTGCCGTTTGTTTTTATGGGTTTTTTGTAAAGAGTATTAACAAAATCTGCTACGGTGCATATTAATATAACATATGAAATTGTGATAAAAATCAGAGCAATAATGCTCCATAGTCCTGTTTGTGCAAGCGAGTTAAAGAAATGATACCTTGAGGTCATAATGCCCGAGGGTAAAATTCCGATATTTATAAAAAGTGCTACGCTCAGAAGCATGCAAAGTTGCGGATTTTTATAATAAAGACCCTTGAAGTCATCAAGTTTATATGAGTTACTTTTGTTGTAATCATATATGGAAAATACACATAATAGGGCAGATATTGCAATAACAGAGCTTAAGAGCATAACAAGTGCGCTGTGTTCAAGGCTTTTTGTTCCCATAAGGAAAGCGCCCGCTATTGTGCAAAAGTTTATAGAGTTGATGGTGAATACAAGATTGCTGTACGTGAGCGCTCTTTTGATTTTTAATGCGATAAAGGGTGTGGCAAATAAAACGAGCATAGCTGTAAAGATTTGAGCAGCCCCCGTTATAAATATCATTCCGTCATATATTTTTGAAAAAATTGCACAATAGGCAAAAAATATTACAGTGTTTAAAAATACAAAAGATGGAAAGTTATACTTTGACTCTCCTTGTCCTTGTCTTTCAAATGCAAGTATAATGCCGCTTTTAAACAGTAGTGCAAGTATAAAAAGTGCAGAGAAAACAGTTATAATAACAGAATTCTTATCGTTAAAAATTTGACACATTGCATAAGAAAATATAATCAGAGCCGTTGAAGACAGGGCTAAGGTTAAATATTTAAAAGTAGTGTAGAAAATCTTTCTTTCCTTAAAGCCTAAAATAATGAAAAAAGTGCACAAGGATAGTGTTTCCAGTGACAAAATAAATGGCAGAAATCCTTTTGAAACAAAAAGTATATTTAGCGTTAGCGCACTTCCAAGGTATAAAGTGTTAAAGTAATGTTGCTTAAAGCGGAGCTTTCTTAGATGTTTTTGTGATATCAAAAATGCCAACAAAACGCAAAGCTGTGATAATGTACAAAGTACTGCCTCAAATGCGCCAAAACCTATGTTACCGTGCATAAGAGTTATTGTAGCAAGACTATGAGGTGTTTTGAAACCTAAAAACGCAATAAAAGTCAACAAACCTGAAATAACTAGCACTAAGACGGTAAAAATATTTGATACCTTTTGAGAATGCTTATCTAATAAGCCCATAAATGCAAAATTTGCCAAAGTGCCAAAAAACAGGACTAGAAAACCTGAGAATAAATATAAACTGTTTTGCGTTATCATTAAATTTTCAAGCATTTTTTTGCTCCCTAAATTGAAAACATTGAAATTATCATATCTGCATAAGTACTAAGCATTGCACCTAAATAATGCGGAGAAATACCAAGTATAACAATAAAAATAGTAATTGTTAAAAGCGCTGTCCATCTGTGCCTTAGCAAGTCGTGTATTTTTAAACCGCTGCATTCGTCCGCTCCAAAGAAAATATTTTGAAAAGTTTTTATCAAATAGATTAACCCAAGGATAAAACCAAATAGGGTAAAAATTGTGCAAAACCAAAGGGTGTCTTGGCTGTATATTTGTGTAGAAAATCCTCCCATTATGCAAAGAAATTTACCAACAAAACCTGAGGTAAGAGGCAAACCTGCGCCGGCAAGTGTCAGCATAAAAGTAAGTGCTGCAAGCTTTGGTGTTTTTGTTGCAAGTGCACCCATGAAAGGAAGTTTAGAGGTTTTTAAATATTGAATTGCAAAACAGAACGCCAAAAACAGACCAAGGAGAATTAGTGTTTGAGAAATGATTTGATAAATTGCCCCGCAAATACCGTCTATACTTGTTGAGGCCAGTGCAACAAGCGCTATTGAGCTTTGAGAAAAGCAAAAATATGCAAAAGATTTTTTTAACTCTTCCTGTCCTATTGCAAGGATACCAAAGTATATGATGTTAAAAATTCCTATGATTCCAAGCCAAGGAGCAAATAAGGAAAAGATTTCACTTAAGCCATACATATTTAATTTGATTAATATGTAAAAACCTATTATAAATTCACTCAAAAATACACAACTTGTGTGCGCAACAGAGTTTTGAATCGTATTTAAAAGAGGTCTGTGCAAAGGAAAAACGGGGATTTTTATCGCCGCTACAAGAAGTAATCCTAAAAAAGCTAAAAATTGAATGTTTGAAGAAATATAAGGACTCGCCTCAGGAAGATTTATAAACTCTTGAGGAATTGAATTTTTGAAAAATATTGTATTTATAAATGCAAAAGCACCAAGCAGCATAAAAGCAAAAAACGAATTTGCACAAAGGTACTTTTTTGCGCTTTCTTTTGCCTTTAGGGTTGTAAAGTTTGATATGAGCATGTAAGCACAGAATATTTCAAAAAATAACGCCGCAAAAAAAGTTAGGAAATCTTGAGCACATAGCACAAGCATCACCGAGGATTCAAAAAACAGCGCAAAAGAGTAGAATCGGTTTTGATTTCTGCCAAGAGTGCTTTTTGCCACAATAAAACAAATTAACACAACAAAACTCACAAGACAGCACAAAATGACACTCAACAAGTCCGACCCGAGAGTAAAGTTTTTGATTTGGCTAATGTATTGAAGTTCTGAGTTTATATTGTAATTTGTTACAAATAAAATTGAATAGATAAAATAAAAGATGCTGAAATATTTACTAAAGCGTCTTATTATTATGGTGTTGTTTTTGAAAAAATTAAAAAATATTATTAAACCTGCAACCAAGGGTAGCATTGTAAAAGCAAAAATATTTAAAAAGTTATCCATTATTTAAGCACCCCCGCTCTAAAATACAGAATTGTAAATATCAAAGCTGTAATAAAAATCCAAAAAATAACACTAAAAAACTGCGAGTTAATGTTTTTAGTTTCAGTTTTTTCTTTTATATATGCGATTAATTTTTCAATAAATACGCTAATGAGCCAAAAACCTCCAAGTATGTATTTTTCAATAAGATAAAATATTTTAGATATAACTGTGGGCAGAGAACTAAAAATAAAATCTATAAAAATATCAGAATAAAAGCGTTTTGAAACCATTCTTCTTATTGGTCTTAGTCTAAAAGGTGCTATGCTCTTTGTAAAATATATACAATAAGCTAAATAATACCCAAGTAAGCTTGCTACAAGTGCCATTACCCCAACAAAAAAGTCGGGTGTAGGGTTTTTTGCTTCCGTGAATGATAAAAAAGTATGCACATGTCTGTTGAAAATAAAACCGAAAAAAATTACCGGTGCGGCAAGCAAAACTATTGAAAATCTTATAAGCTTACTTGTTTTTTGAACTTCCCAGTTGCCTCTGTAATGTCCTTCGAATGTTTTAAAATAAACTCTGAATAAAGAAAACGCACTGAGGAAAATAACGGGAAGTATAAGTATTACATATAAAGAATTATTGTTTGTTATTAACTCGTTTAAGAACATTGTTTTTGGGTAAAATCCGCTAAAAATAAGTCCGCAAAGAGAAAGCGAGCCTATAATATAAGCAATTGTTACAAGGGGGAGTTTTTCTCTAAGACCGCCCAGAAATTTTATGTTTTCCTGTAAACCCGTTGAGTAACTTATTGCGCTAAACAGGCATGAAATTAAAACTATCGCCATCCCTGAGCATAAAAGATAAAACACGCTTGTGTCATAGTATCTGAAACCAAGGATAAATAAAGCAATGCCCGCTTGAGAAAGTGCGATATTTGAACAGATATATTTTAGATTATTTTCTTTTGAGGCAATTATAATGCAAGTTATTGCACTAAGAATTCCTATGATTTTTATAACTTCAAACATAACGGGAGTAAGGTTTAGCAAGGGGTAGAGCCTGTATAGTAAAAATATTCCCTGTCCCAATAAAATCGGGCTAATAATTAATGAGAAAGCAGGATTTGGAGTCTGTGTATAAAATGTTATTTTTGAAGTCAGTGGAAATTGCGAGCTTTTTGTAAGCGCGCCCAAAACAAGAAGCAAGCATATAAAGCTGTATACTATAGGGTTAAGACTTGCAAAAGAATACAGACCAAGTGAATTTATGTTATTAAAACCCAATGTAGGCAAGTTTATTATACTTGGAGTTAATGTAGAGAAAAACAAAAGTGCAACAGTTGCCGTAAGAAGCATAAAATCTCCTGTTGCATCAAGTATGAAAGCCTTTTTTGAATACTCTTGCGATTGCGGGTTTTGAAAATAAAAGTTTGCAAAAAGATAGCAAACAAGACTGCTCATCATTGTAAATACTAAACTCTGTACAAGATTAGAGCTTATGAAAAAACAAAATGAGAAAAACTGCATTAAATTAAGATATATATAAAATCTTGCAAAACCTTGTCTGTTTTGACGGAGGTATTTGTATGAAAATATGTTTGCAACAAAAAACAATAATGATAAAAGCGCAACAAATAATGATGCAAGATTGTCAGTATATATGCCAAAATACAACGGGATATTTTGTATTACACAAAAGGGGTAATTGTCCTCAAGCGTGTAGCCTTGATACGTGATTACATAAATTAAAAGTATACAAGAAGCCATGAAAGAAAATATTGAAAAAACCGTACTGAGAATGAAGTTTGCATAGTCAGGAGTTTTCTTAGGTACAAATTTTAAAATTAACAATATTGCAGCACAAATAAGCGGTGCAAATATCATTAAATAAGTCAGACCCAGTATGTCTATCATCTTTCCCCTTTCGCAATTTCTTCAATCTTTGATAAATCCAGAGTATTGTATTTTCTGTATATTTTTATAATTGTAAAAAATCCTGCAAAAAATATAAAAGGAGTAAGTGTTGTCAGAACAAAAGCAAGAACCTTGTCGGGAGTTTTACATAAACAACTTAGCAGTAAAACAGATGAGTTGTAAGTGATGATTGCCCCTAAAAAAATCTTAAGAATATTTTTGGTAGCTAAAGCTAACAATAACCCCAGACATATTAATATAATTGCAATAAATATGATTTTTGAAACATATATGCTCATTTTTTTCTCCAAAAAGCGACGGTATAAAAACCGCTTAGGGCAATAATAATAAGTACAGACAGTATAATTAGGTTTATATCCGCTAATGATGCTAATTTTGGCAATATTTCATCATAGCAAAATGCGTTTATCCTTTGCATGCTCATTTGCTTAACAATAAAAGGAGATATAAGAAGTATAAAAATGCATAAAAGTGCAGGCGCAAACAGTGTCTTGATGTCAAGATTAAACGTTTCTTTTTTATCCGGTTCAAAATCAAACCCGCCCCAGATAATAATTGCACCTATTCCGAGGGCAAAAAATACAATTTGTGCTACAAACATAATCGGAGATTTTAAAAACAGGTATAATCCGCCTATACTCATAAAAGCCACTATTGCGCTTGCAAGATATACTTTTGCTTCTTTTGATACGAGTATAAAAACAGATGAAGCGAAAGCTAAAAAGGTAAGCAAAAAGAATATGGCATTTGCAATTTTTTCCATGTACACAAAACTCCTTGAAACATAATAATCTAAAACTTCTGATTGGGGCAACGCAGTTAAAAATTTTTGTTAAAAAACTTTATTTTTGCGCTTTTTTACTTTGTTGCTATAATTGTTTATAGCAAAAATCATAATTTGCGCATATACACTTTTGAATACCTTGGAGGCTATTAATTATTATGAAAATGTCAAAACTCTTTGTTCAAACTTTAAGAGATTTTCCAAACGATGCTGAAGCTATAAGCCATAAGCTGCTTGTAAGAGCCGGATACATAAAAAAACTCACATCTGGTATTTACAGTTATTTGCCTCTTATGCAGAGAGTTTTAACAAAGATTAATAAAATAGTTAGAGAAGAAATGAACGCTGCCGGCGCTCAAGAGCTTTTAATGCCTTTTGTGCAGCCTGCGGAATTGTGGTTAAAATCAGGCAGATGGGAAGTATACGGTAAAGAGCTTGCAAGGTTGAATGACAGGCATGGTAATCAAATGTGTCTTGCACCAACTCATGAAGAAGTTGTAACATCTGTTGTATCAGGCATTCTTTCATCCTACAAACAATTACCTGTTAATCTGTATCATATTCAAACAAAATTTAGAGATGAAATTCGTCCCAGATTTGGTCTTTTAAGAGGACGTGAGTTTATAATGAAAGACGCCTACAGTTTTCACTCCTCTCAAGAGTCACTTGAGGAAGAATATGAAAATATGGCGCGCGCTTATACAAGAATTTTTAAAAGATGTGGTCTTGAAACAAAAATGGTGCAGTCTGATTCAGGCGCTATAGGTGGAAACGTAAGCCATGAGTTTATGGTTTTAACTTCTACTCAATCGGGCGAAGATGATGTTTTCTACTGTGAAGATTGTGACTATGCCGCAAACTCTAATCATGCGGTATCTAAACTTCAAAGAGAGGTCACAGACGGGGCTGAGTTTGGCTATGGTGAAGAAAAAATTGTAGATACGCCAAATGTTAAAACAATTGAAGAGCTTGCAAAATTCTTAAAGATTAAATCCGATTGCATTTTAAAAGCTGTTTTATACATCGCCGATTCAAAACCTGTGCTTGTTATGATAAGAGGTGATAAGGAAGTTGAAGAAACAAAGCTTTTAAATATCGTTAATGCTTTAGAGATAAGAAGTGCAACAAATGAAGAGGCGCTTGAATACCTTGGATGTGAAGTCGGATATTTGAGTTACTTAAATGTTGATAGAAATAAAGTAAAAGTTATATTTGATAATTCTGCAAAAGGTATGAAAAACTTTGTACTTGGTGCAAATGAGCCTCATAAGCATATTGTAGGATATAATTTTAAAGAAGAAAACGAGTTCTGCGATGTTTCTCTTGTAAAAGAGGGCGAATACTGCCCCTGCTGCGGCTCGCCGTTAAAAATTACAAGAGGTATTGAAGTAGGTAATATATTCCAACTTGGTACAAAATATTCAAAACCCATGGGTGCAACCTACACTGATGAAAAAGGTGAAGATAAGCCCTTTATTATGGGTTGCTACGGCATAGGTATTACCCGTACGGCTGCTGCGGCTATTGAAAAATACCATGATGATTTTGGTATTGTTTGGCCAAAAGAAATTGCGCCGTACCATGTAGATATAGTTCCTGTTAATGCTGATGATAATGAGCAGATGGAAGTTGCGCAAAAACTGTATGATAAGCTTTGCGCCCTTAATATTGAAGTTGTTCTTGATGATAGAGCAGATAGAGCAGGTGTTAAATTCAAAGATTCCGAACTTATCGGTTTCCCATACAGAATTACTGTGGGTAAAACAATAAAAGAAGGACTTGTTGAATTTAAACACAGAAAAACCGGCGAAGTAGAAAAACTAACTCCGGATGAGGCGATTGAAAGATGCAAACAACTCCTCTTAAACTAAGAATAGCTCACCTGTATCCCGATTTATTGAATATATATGGGGACATGGGTAATGTGCTTGCGCTACAAAAGCGTGCAAGCTGGAGAGATATTGAAGTAGAAGTTGTAAGAATTGAATCCGGAGACACAATAAATGCTGATGATTACGACCTGTTTTTTGCAGGTGGCGGACAAGACAATCAGCAGGCTTTGGCTGCAAATGAACTTATAAAAAACGGAGTAGAGCTTATAAAAGCAGCACATTGTGATAAGCCAATGCTTGCCATTTGCGGCTCTTACCAGCTTTTTGGCAAGTATTATCTCACCTCTGACGGGCAAAAACTAAGGGGTGTGTCCATTATGGATATTCACACACAAGCCGGAGAAAAAAGATTCATCGGTAATGTAACAGCTACTTGTGATTTTTTGCAGATTAGGACAATTGTAGGTTTTGAGAATCACAGCGGAGTTACATATCTTGGAGATGGTGTTGAGCCTCTGTTCAAGGTTAAAAAAGGTAACGGTAATAACGGTCTGGATAAGACTGAGGGTGCAAGATACAGAAATGTGTTCGGTACATATTTGCATGGTCCGCTGTTGCCTAAAAATCCGCATTTTTGTGATTATCTTCTGCAGCTTGCTTTGGATGTGAAATATAAATGCAAAATGCCTCTTTTGCCTCTGGATGACCGTATAGAACTATACGCACATGAGTCCAGAATTTGTGCGAAGTATTAATTTTATATATTGTTAAGTTTTGTAAATCAACATTTTTAAAATAGCAATTATTTAAAACAAAAATACTTTATTAAAGAGTAAGGTTAGTTTTAGATATTACAAAAAGGTTAAAGGTTAAAGGTTAAAGGTTAAACTTGATTTTATGAATTGCTTTGGTGCAATGATTAAGATTAAGGGTTAGGTTAGGAGGCAGATTATGACTTGGCTTTGTTTGTCATTGACAAAAATGCGGCTAAAAAATAATCTTAGTGTTTATCAAAAAAGATTACTTGATATTAACCAAAGGATTATGGATTTGCAGCGTCTGGCAGCTGGTATTGCTGATGGTGTACTTAATTATCAGGAAGCAACAACAATGCCCTCATCTGTTTTTGGTACACAGATGAATTATCTTGCTCAGTCATCAAATATTGCCTACCAATCTGCTAACATTAAAACCAACTCCTACCTTCAACAAATGCAAATGATTAATCAAACGACAGGAGGTCAGTATCAGTACGCTCTTGACCCGACGGTTATGACAGGATGTGTACAAAACGGTCAAATTCAGCCGTTCCTGCTGTTTAACAATGTGTATAAAGAAGAACTAAAGGCTTATGCGCAACAGTATACAGAAGTACTCAATCGCGAAGAAAAAGATTTGGAACAGGAAAAATTAACTCTTGAAACTCAGATAAAGGCTATTGAAGCTGAATATCAAACGGTTGAAGAACAAGAAAGTGAAAATATTAAAAATGATGCAATAAAACTATCTTAATAACTTCCTAAAACTTTAATCTAAAACCAATTAACGCCGACCCAAGAGGTCGGTTTTTTATATTTAAAATATTTTTCTTTCAAAAAAAAATATTGTATGTTAATATATGTTTAAGAAAGTAAATATTTTGTAATAAATTACAAGTTAAGATTTTAGCGATAAGGAAGAAAAGGACAACAGCACAATGACCGAAGAAATCCAAAATGAAAATACTGATTCCAAGCAAAGAATCCTTGTGGTAGATGATGAAGCCAGTATCAGGAGAATTCTTGAAACCCGTTTAAAAATGGTCGGATACGATGTGGTTACGGCAGAAGATGGCGAAGAAGCGGTTGAAGTATACAATAAAACTGCTCCTGACCTTGTTATTTTGGATGTTATGATGCCTAAAATGGATGGCTACGGCGTAACAAGAGAAATAAGACGCACATCCGATGTTCCAATTATCATATTAACCGCTCTTGGTGATGTATCAGAAAGAATAACCGGTCTTGAACTCGGTGCTGACGATTATGTTATTAAACCTTTTAGCCCTAAAGAACTTGAAGCTCGTGTTAAAGCGGTTTTAAGAAGAACTACAACAAAAGAAGTTGCAGCACCAACAGGAAAAACTGCTAAAAATGTTATTACAACCGGTCAAATTAAAATTGACACTGCTCGTCGTCAGGTTTATCGCAAAAACGAGAGAATCCGCCTTACAGGCATGGAATTTTCACTTCTTGAACTTCTTGTTAATAACTCAGGTCAAGCGTATTCAAGAAATGAAATCTTGCAGCATGTTTGGGCTTATCCTCCGGACCATAGAATTGACACTCGTGTAGTTGATGTTCATATTTCACGTTTGCGCTCAAAACTTGAGGCTGACCCTGCTAACCCTGAGCTTATCTTGACTGCTCGCGGTATCGGCTATATGTTTCAACGTATAAACTAAGGGTTTTGTTTTGACGATAGATTTAAAAATTATAAATAACTCCGGCTTAAAGAAGATTCTTATAGTCGGAGTTTTTCATGGTGATGAACCGCAGGGAGAGTTTTTTATAAATGAATATTTGAAAAAAGATTATCTAAATTCTAAAAATACCCTCTTTTTTATTCCTCGCCTTAATTCAAATAATAAAAGGGTGAATAAAAACGGCGTAGACTTGAACAGAAACTTCCCTACAAAAAATTGGTGCCAAACTCAAAAAGATGATTACTTTGGAGGTACAAGCCCTGCAAGTGAAGTTGAAACAAAGTTTCTTGTAGATTTGATTGAGAAAAATAAATTTGATGCAATAGTAACTCTTCATGCCCCATATAAAATAGTAAACTACGACGGACCTGCGCTTGATTTGGCACAAGAAATATCTAAGATAACGGGATATCCGGTGCAAGCTGATATTGGTTATCCTACCGCAGGCAGCTTTGGTACATATTGCGGAATAGAAAGAAATATTCCCACAATAACCTTAGAGGTGGATGAAAACAAAGCACCCCAAGAGCTTTTAGGGTGCATTGTTGAAGTTTTTGACTATTTAAGATGTGACTTTTAAGCGTTAAGTACTATTTCATAGGCAACTTCAGGTGTAATATTTTGTCTTTCACCAAGTATTGTGCCTCTTTCTTTGAATCTTTTTTTGATTTCCACTGCCGCTTCTTTTGGATTAATACCATGTTCTTTAAGCTTTGTTTTTCTTCCTATTCTATGGAAGAATTTTTCTGTTTTCTTGATTGCAATGTCTGCAAGTAAGCTCTTTGGTAAAAATTCATTTGCGCCATAGACCTCAACTGCCATTTTTGCAAGTTTGTCCATTTTGTCTTTTTTCATAATATGCCATAAGCTTGGCATAATTATTGCAAGGGTTTCACCATGGTCAAGCCCGTACAGTGCCGTTAGTTCATGACCTATCATATGTGTTGCCCAGTCTTGAACGGCTCCTAGACTTATCCAGTAGTTAAGCCCGCATGTGGCGCACCAGAATATATTTGCTCTTGCTTCATAGTTTTCGGGCTCTTTTAATACCTTTGGACCTTCTTCAATGAGAGTCTTAATGATTCCAAGTGCCCATTGGTCTTGAAGAGGGGTGTTAACATCATATGTTGCGTATTGTTCCATAACATGAACAAAAGTATCTACAATGCCGTTTACGGTTTGTTTTTCAGGCAGAGAAAATGTGACTTTGGGGTCAATGATAGAGAATTTCGGGTAGACTTTCTCTGACATAAAGGCGAGTTTTTCTTTTGTAGAAATTCTTGAAATAACAGCCCCGCAGTTCATCTCAGAACCTGTAGCAGGTAGTGTTATGACGTCTGCAAGCTCAAGTGCGTCATTAATTTGCGCTCCCTTTGATAAAATATCCCAAGGGTCGCCTTCAAATTTTGAAGCTGTTGCAATAAATTTTGTGCCGTCAAGCACTGAGCCGCCTCCTACCGCAAGCAGGAAGTTGTAACCGCCTTCTTTTACCATTTTTACGGCTTCCATAAGTGTTTCAAATTTTGGATTCGGCTCTATTCCGCCAAACTCACTGTAGTTGAACCCATCAAGCGCTTCTTTAACTTGTTTTAGGACGCCGTTTTTTCTTATTGAACCGCCGCCGTAGGTAATTAGTATTTTTTTGTCGGGCGATATTTCGTTTTTAAGTTTTTGTATTGTATCTGCACCAAAAATAATTTTTGTCGGACATTTGAATTCAAAATTTTCCATGTTTACCTCGCAATAC
Organism: Candidatus Gastranaerophilales bacterium; assembly: GCA_944325115.1. Classification (GTDB taxonomy): domain Bacteria; phylum Cyanobacteriota; class Vampirovibrionia; order Gastranaerophilales; family Gastranaerophilaceae; genus Galligastranaerophilus. The sequence goes on from CALUYX010000011.1 coordinate 15,732, forward strand.
TTAACTTTGTAATTTTAACACTTTTATTTCTTCATTTGTATATAATATTTTTAAGTTTTGTAACAAATAAAATTCTATCCTAAAATCCTCCATATTGCGTATTTTTGTCAATTTTTGTAGTCAGCTATGATTTTAATGTTATAAAATACACTTAAAATGGATAATATATATTATAAGGTATTCCTGTCTTTTTAAGCTTATTTGTTAAAAAATATGGACTTGAAGCTGGGGATATGATAATATAGACTCAGGTAATAGCTAAGGATAGAAAAGGCAAATAGAAAGGTTTACAAAGATGAGAAAAAGTTCAGCATTTACGCTCGCAGAAGTTTTGATTACTCTTGCTATCATTGGTGTTGTCGCTGCTATGACAATCCCCGGTGTTATTGTAAGAACTAACCAACAAGAATTTAAGACAGGCTTTAAGAAAGCAGTTTCAGTGCTTAACCAAGCAATTACAATGAACCTTGCAATGGACAACGAATCTCCCGCAGGTTTGACTACACATGCTGATGTTGTTGAGTACTTGCAAAGAAGAATGAACGTTATGCAATCAGGAATTACGATTGCAGGAAACACTGCATTCTATACAGCAGATGGTATGAGATTTGAAATTCCTAGCACAACCACAGGTCCTTGTACAGAAGCTGCACCTTGCAGATTTATGGTTGACGTAAACGGCGACAGAGGTCCTATTACAAAAGATGACAGAACAAAACTTACAACCGGTTATCCTAGAGCAAACGATACTGTAACAATTGACGCTCTTGCTGTTCAAATGACAGATTCAAATGTTGTTCCTTTTGGTGCTGTTGCACAAAGAACAATGTATCAAGAATAGTTACTTGATACAATAAAGGTTTAAGCCCGTTACCTTTTGTTAAGTGTAACGGGCTTTTATTTGCAAAATAATTTTTTTTATTTTAAAATTAGCATAGCTTGAAGCGCTTTTTAGGTATAGCGCAAAAGTGTATGTTACACATTAACAAGAAATGGAGTAAAAAATGCCTAAAATGAAGACACATCGCTCTGCCGCTAAGAGATACAAAGTTACGGCATCGGGCAAAATTTTAAGACGTCAAGCAGGAAAAGGTCACCTTCTTGCACACAAAAGCCAATCCAGAAAAAAACGTCTAACAGGTATGGTAGAAGTTTTTGAAGGTAATGTTGCTTTGATTTCAAAAGAGTTACCCTACATTAAGTACTCAAGATAAGGAAGGTGAAAAATGAGAGTTAAACGTGGAAACGTCTTAAGAAAAAGACATAAAAAAATATTAAAACTTGCAAAAGGCTTTATTGGTGCGCGCTCAAGAATATTTAAAGTTGCTAACTGCGCTGTAATGAAAGCTCTTAAATACCAATACAGAGACAGACGCGTTCTAAAAAGAAACATGCGCTCACTTTGGATTGTACGTATTAATGCTGCAGTTCGCTCTATGGATTTAAGCTATTCAAAATTTATGAATCTGCTTAAAAAGGCAAACATCCAAGTTAACAGAAAAATGCTTGCTGAACTTGCCGTAAATGAGCCTGAAGCTTTTGCGGTTCTTGTTGAAACTGCAAAAAAAGGTGCATAGTTTAAAAACTTACAAACTTAAAACCGCCTCTTGGGGCGGTTTTTTGTATATATTGAAAAACAGATTTATAGTTTTAAGTATCCGTTTGCTATATCAAAAATTAGTTCATCTAGTTTGTAGTTTTGCTCCTGAGTCAATATTCCCCTATAGCGAGATATATAGTATCTTTTCTTCTGGCTTGCAACCGCTTTTTGCAGTTGTATTGTGTCATAAAGCGATTTAATTTCTTCCTCGTTATCTTTTTTTGAATCTTGAAGCAGGGCGTTTAATTTTTCTTCGTTTGCATTTATTTCATTAAGTAATGGTACAAGGTGCGCTGCTTCTTCCAGTTTGATGCCGAAAGCTTTTCTTTGTTGATTAAGAGTTAATTCAAGTCTGTCTGTGATTTTAAAATAAATATCAGCACCTCTTTGAATCTTTTGCATAGTTGTCTGCGCTCCAAAGGCAGATTGCGCAAGTATTACAATTGTTGCAAGAGTTAATATAGTTTTAGTTTTCATTTTTATTGCTCCAGTTTATGTTAGTATCAAATTTTGTATCCGTATAATATTGTGCTTTTGCGCTTGGTGTTTTAAAATCGTCTCTAATTAGCTCTTTTCTTAAGAATAGAGCGTATTTTGGACTGTTTATCATAAGCGCAAAGTCTTTATCTTTTTTTAATTCTTCAAATATCTTATACCTTTTGGTGACTATTATAATATCTGTTTTGTATTTGTTTAACTTTTCTCTATAGCCTTTGTGTGTCAGATTTATATCTTTTAGCATATAAATAAGTTCATTTGGATAGACTTCTTCATATTTTCCGTCCATAAAAATTAAATTATTGGGATAGAGTTTATATGCAGCGTAACTTCCGTCGTGAAATTCGCACATAAGATTTCCCTTGATGTTGTTAGCTTTTAAAAATTCTATTTCCATAATAGGGTAATCCCACATTGTGCATTTAAGTTTAGTGGTTGCAGCTGCATTAATGCTAAATGGTATCATTAATATCAAGAAAAATATTTCTTTTAGGTTGTCTAGTTTTTCAGGTAATTTTTTGTTGAAAATTTTATAAAAATCTTCATAGCAAAAAGCGATGACGCTGAAAACAAAAAATGCTTGCAGTCTTATTGACTTTAGTGCCATAAGAAAAGTGACTAAAAGTACAAGAGCTTTTGTTTTGTCGATGTTTTTGAAATTTGGTTTAAATTTTATAAAATACGCAAGTTGAAGAATTAAATAAATGCATACAAAAATCAAATATTTAAAGTGATTTTTAATGCCAAGGGTGCTAAGCGTAGGCTGCCACTCTGTTATAAACTCGCGATTAAGAGTAATTGCGTAGAATAAAAATTTTGCATATTCAAGTCCGTAAGGGTTTATTAAAACGGTTGCAAGCGATGCTATTAGTGTAATTATATACTTTTTTACGGGCTTTTTGTTTAAAAACTCGCCTATAATGTACATTCCAAGCAATCCAAAGCCAGAAACGCAGCCGCCGTGCATATTTGCCCACATTAACATGGTAGAGGGTAAAATCCAAAGCAGCCTGTTTTCGTTATTTATTCTTACTCGCTCCAGCGTGTATAACCACAGCGCAAAGAAGAAAAAAGTAAAACACTGGCATCTAAGTGTAGAAAACAAGATAGCAGGTATTATGTTTATCAAAAACCAGAACGGTAAAAAGTGTAGTTTTATATTTTTATTGCGCAACAATATGGTTTTTGCCAAAAGGAAAAAAGTTGCAAAATATATTATTGCTTTAAAAGTTAACAGACCCCAATCACCAAAATGTGACTGCAAAAAGTAAAAAACAAGGCTTGAACCCCACTCGTGGTCTACAAATCTGTGTGTCGGGGTGTATGAAAGAAAGTCCCACTCCATAACAGAGCCTGTTTGGAAATATGTTTTTCCCACAATGAGCCTTGCGAAAAAATCGTTATCTATCCCGTTAAAAAATAATCCGTGTCCAAATATAAACAGTAAAAGTGTTATGTAAAATACAAATATCATAGAAAAATTTTACCATAAATTATGTTTTTGTTATTATTAGTTTGGGAGTAAGCTATGGAACAAAAAATTTTAAAAATCAAAGAATCTGCACTAACTGATATTGAAAATGCAACAAATTCAAAAGAATTAGAAGAAGTTAAAAACAAATATTTATCTCGCTCTTGTGAGCTTAGTAATATAAAAAAAGGTCTAAAAGATATTGACCCGTCATTGCGTCCTAAAATCGGTGCTTTGACAAATGAGGTGTCAAAACTTTTGGAAGAAAAAATCCAATTAAAATCTGACGAGTTTTACAAAGACGAATTAAACAAAAAGCTTGCAAGCGAGAAGATTGACGTAACACTTGACGGGACTTTTATCCCAAAAGGAAAAGTTCACCCTCTCACTCAAACTGTAAATGAAATAGTTGAGATTTTTGAACATTTAGGTTTTTCACTCATTGAGAATAAATATTCTCCCGAGGTTGAAGTAGAAAAGTACAATTTTGATTTGTTAAATGTTCCAAAAGAGCACCCTGCACGCGATGTTCAAGATACTTATTATTGCAATATTGCGCCAAATGTGGTCTTAAGGAGCCATACTTCAAATGCGCAAGTTAGACAAATGCAAAATTCACATCCGCCTATAAAAATTATTTCTCCCGGCAGAGTGTACAGAAATGAATCCGTAAGTGCAAGAAAAAATAACTTTTTCCACCAAGTTGAAGGTTTGTATGTGGATAAAGGTGTTACCTTTGCACATTTAAAGGGTGTTTTAAACGAGTTTATCAGGCTTTATTTCGGCGCTGCACGTCCCACAAGATTTCGTAACAGCTTTTTCCCTTTTACTGAGCCTTCTGCTGAAATTGATGTTCAATGTATAGTATGCCAAGGCAAGGGTTGTTCAACATGCTCCGGCACAGGTTGGCTTGAAATATTGGGCTCAGGTATGGTTGACCCGAATGTTTTAAGGGATGTCGGCATTGACCCTGAGGTGTATAGCGGTTTTGCTTTTGGCATGGGTGTTGAAAGGCTCGCTATGCTTAAGTATGCAATTGATGATATAAGACTGTTCTTTAATAATGACGAAAGATTTCTAAAGCAATTTTAGTTAGAAATGTCTTTGTTGATTGACAGTGTTTCGTAGAGATTTTTTGATTCTATGAGCATTTTTGACATGGAGTCAATTTTTGCGCCGTGTTCAATCATATATTTTGCAGTTTCGTATTGTTCTTTCTTTAGGGCAATATAGAGCAGAGTGTGCCCGCTCATAAAATCATCAACATTAACTTTGGCACCGTAATCTATAAGTAATTTGGCAATTTTTGTATCTTTCTTGTTTATTGCCTCGCTTAGCGGTGTGTTAAAGCCTAAGTTAGGATTTGCACCGTGCTCAAGCAGGAATTTTGCCGCCTCATATTTTTGTGATTTTGCAGCGTAGTAAATCGGGTAGTCTGTATAAAAATCCGTATTTACATTAAAACCTGCGTCAGTAAATATTTTAAGCACTTCAGTGTCGTTTTTTTTGACGTATTTAATAAATGAATCTACGCTTGCGGGGATTTTTCTTTTCTTAAGTTCTTCCTTAGCTTCAAGCATTTCTTTAGTTGGCTGCTCTTTTTTCTTTAATACATTAAAAAAGTCGTCATCCATAAAGCTTTCAAAAGAGTATGCGCAACCGTTCAGAAAAAGAACAGTTGCGCATACGCATAAGATTATTTTTTTAAAATTAGATAACAAGACCGCCATCTACTCCTATTACTTGTCCTGTAATGTATGTTGCATCAAGTGCTAAGAATTTAACAGTTTTTGCAATATCCTCAGGTTCGCCAAGTCTTTTAAGAGGAATTCTCTCAACAATTTGCTCTTGCGGCAAGTCTTTTGTCATATCTGTTTGAATAAAGCCGGGGGCAACTGCGTTTACTCTAATGTTTCTTGACGCAAGTTCTTTTGCAAGCGCTTTTGTCATACCTATAAGACCTGCTTTAGCAGTTGAGTAGTTAGCTTGTCCTGCGTTACCATAGATACCTGAAATGCTTGCCATATTAACAATGGCGCCTGAGCGTTGTTTAATCATTATTTTGGCAACAGGGTTTGAAACATAATATGCACTATTGAGGTTTGTATTTATTACATCAAGCCAGTTTTGAGCATTCATTCTCATAAATAAACCATCACGAGTGATACCTGCGTTATTTACAAGAACATCTATTCTTTTATACTCATCCATGATATTTTTTATTGCTTCTTCAACAAGTTCAGGGTTTGAAACATCAAACTTCATTGCCTTAGCATTTGAGCCAAGTGCTTTTAATTCCTCAACTGTTTTATTTGCTGCTTCTTCGTTTCCTGCGTAGTTAATAATTACATCGCAACCAGCCTTAGCAAGCTCTAATGCGCAAGCTTTTCCTATACCCCTTGAGCCGCCTGTAATCAGTGCTACTTTTTTATCTTCCATTTTCTTCTCCTATACCAAATTTAAAATGCCGTTAACTGTGTCATTTAGCGATTGCGAGTCAAATACGTTGTACGTTTTAACTTCGGGCGGACACATTTTGCGGTTTAGTCCTGCAAGAACCTTGCCGTTACCAAGCTCTATAAAAGTATCAACGCCTTCTTTTAGCATAAGTTCAATTGTTTGAACCCAATAAACACTTGATGAGATTTGTTTTGGCATTTTTGCTCTAAAATCTTGAGCTTCTGTTGTAATTTTAGCGTCAACATTTGTTATAACAGGGATTTTTGCGTCAGACAGTTTTAAATCTTTTACAAAATCAACAAACCCGTCTGTTGCGCTTTGCATAAGAGCGCTGTGGAAACCGCCAGATACTGCAAGAGGAATAACTTTTCTTGCGCCTTTTTCTTTTATTAATTCATTTGCCTTAGCAATTGCCTCTGCTTCACCTGTGATTACCGTTTGAGTCGGGTCATTGTAGTTTGCAATTTGAGCAACACCAAAATTTTGGACTTCATTTAAACATTCTTTTATTTTTTCAACATCAAGACCTAAAACTGCGCTCATAGCGCCAACTTTGAGTTTCGTAGCGGCATCCATAAGGTCTGACCTTTTTTGAATTGCCTTAAGTGTTGTTTCTAAGTCCATAACATTTGCACTGTACATAGCACAGTATTCGCCAAGCGAGTGCCCTGCAGTAATTGCTGCTTCTATTTTGCCGTTTGAGGCCTCTTTTAGTGCTTCAAGAGCTGCAATTGAAGTTGTAACAATAGCGCTTTGAGCATTAATTGTCTGTTTTAAAAGCTCATCAGGACCTTCAAAACACATTTTTGAAATTTCTTTGTTCAATATTTTATCTGCCTCAAGATAAACTTTTTTTGCAGAGTCAAAATTGTTAAACAAATCCAACCCCATGCCTGCAGCTTGTGAGCCTTGTCCGGGGAATATGAAAGCAATTTTTTTCATTAGTAAATTCCTTCTCTTAATTTAACTATTACACTGCCCCAAGTCATGCCGGCGCCAAATGCGCAAAGAATTGCAGTAGATGGAGTTTTTATCTTGCCTTCTTCAATTGCTTCGCTCAGAGCAATGCCGACTGAAGCGGCAGAAGTGTTTCCGTATTTATCAATGTTTGTAATTACTTTTTCATCCGAATAATTGAGTCTTTGTTGAAGTGCGTCAATAATCCTGAGGTTTGCTTGGTGCGGTACCAGATAATCAATGTCTTCAGGTTTTAAACCGCAATTTTCAATACAGTTGTTAACAGATTCAGGCATTGTGGTTACTACAAATTTGTAAACTTCTCTGCCGTTCATCATTACTCTTTCGTTTGAGCCTTGAGCAGGTTCAACAAGCGGACAATTAGTACCGTTTAGGTGCATTGTAATGTGTCTGCCTTGTTTGCCGTCAGCATTTATGTCAATTGCTATAATATCGTCAACGCCATCTTGTGATTTTTCTAAAATCATAGCGCTTGCGCCGTCGCCAAAAAGTACACAGCTGCTTCTGTCTTCCCAGTCTACAAATTTTGAAACAGTATCTGTTGCAACAAGAAGAGCCCTGTTGTATTTGCCTGATGAAATCATAGAACGCGCTATTTCCATAGCGTATATCATCCCTGTGCAAGCTGCAGTTATGTCAAAAGCAACGGTGCCGCTTTTAGCATCTATTGCTTCTGCTATAGAGCATGCTGTTGAAGGATAGATGTTGTATGGATTTGATGTAGCAGCAATGATAAGGTCAATGTCTTCACCTTTTAAATTACCTTTTTTAAGAGCTTCTTGCGCTGCTCTTGTGCCTATGGTAAGTGAATTTTCGTCACCTGAGGCTATGTGGCGCTGTTTGATACCTGTTCTTGTTGTTATCCACTCATCTGACGTATCTAAGATTTTTGTTAAATCGTCATTTGTGATAACAGTATCAGGTACTGCTTTTCCTAAAGACACTATCCTTATAGGTACACTACTCATTTTCTCTCCTCACTAAATGGAATTACTGATAAATTTCCATGATTCTTTTGTTTACATCGGATTCAACAGCTTCTTTTGCCACTCTTACTGCATTTCTTATGGCATAAGCTGTACTTCTGCCATGAGCTATTACTGTTATACCTTTTATACCAAGAAGAAGGGCGCCGCCAAATTCTTCATAGTTGATTCTTTTATAGATTCTTTTCATAAAAGGTTTTGCCAAAAGTCCGATTATTTTAGAAATTATGTCTGTATTGAACTCTTGTTGAATCATTTTAAACAGCATTGAAGAAGAACCTTCAATTATTTTGAGGGCAACGTTTCCTGTAAAGCCGTCGCAAATGATAACATCGCATGTTCCTTGGAACATCTCTTTGCCTTCAATGTTGCCAATGAAGTTCAAACCGTTTTGGTTTTCTTCAAGCATTTTATATGTGTGTTGAACAAGCTCATTACCTTTGCCTGCTTCTTCTCCGATGTTTAGGACGCCTACTTTTGCATCTTTTCTGCCATAAACATTTTTAACAAATGTTGTGCCCATAACTGCAAATTGATAAAGCATTTCGGGCGTGCAAGAACTGTTGGCGCCGGCATCTAACAATAGAAAAGGTTTTTTCATTGCAGGTAACATAACGGCAATAGCGGGACGTTCAATCCCTGGTAATCTGCCAAGACCAAATAGGGAGCTTGCCATCGCAGCACCTGTTGAGCCTGCTGCAACAACGGCATCCGAGCTGCCTTTTGCAACGGCGTCAACCGTAAGAACAATAGAGGACTTTCTTTTTTTACGAATAGCTTGTCCGGGGGCTTCACCCATTTCTATGATTTCTTCGGCATGGGTGATTTTAATATCAAGCTTTGATAAGTCCACTTTAATATTTTGAGGAAAATAGCCGCCACGTTTTGACCTGATGCCATATTTTGCTATGTTATCAAGTTCTGCTTTAATTGCGTCTTCTTTGCCGACCAACTCAATAGGGACATTGTAGTCAAGCGCAGCCCAAACCGCACCTTTTACAATTTCTCTTGGAGCATGGTCTCCCCCCATTGCATCGATTGCTATTCTCGTCATACTAATTTCCTCAATTTATAGTTATTCTTCTGTTTTTTCTTCAGCAGTTTCTTCTTTAGCTTCTTCAGTTGCTGTTTCTTTTACTTCTTCAGCTGCTGCTTCTGCTTTTGCTTTTTTTGCTCTTGTTTTTTTAGGTTTTTCTTCTTTTACTTCTTCTGCTGCTTTTTTATTTTTTAGGCTTGCAAAATCGCCTTTATAGTATCCGCAATTAGGGCATACTGTGTGCGCGGGTGCAATTTCTTTGCAGTTAGGGCAAGTTGTTACTGCCGGAACTTCGCCTTTCCAGTTTGCTCTTCTTGTTGCTTGTTTTGCTTTTCCTGTTCGTTTCTTTGGTACTGCCATTTTTTATTCCTTTATTAATGTATTCTTATGTCGTTATTCTAACATGGACAAACTTCATTGTCATAAAAAAAGTTGCCCTTGTCAATATTTGAGCAAGGACAACTTTAAAAAATTGTAACTAAATTACTATCTTAGGCTTACTTTTGTGTAAGAACCTTTTTTAGAGTAATTAACTTTGTCTTCACGTGATAACCAGCCAAGACCCATGTTGATGAAGTTGTCATTAAGGTCTAAGTCTCTTTGTAATTTTTTTGTTGTTACTTCGCCGTTTTCATTTAGGTAGTTCCAAATTTTTCCAGCTGCTTCAACGATTGATTCTTGCATTGTTTTCTCCTTTTTAAAATACTTCCGTTAGTTTTCTTTTAATTTGTGGTTAACAAATTTCTTTGATATTATATTAAATATAAGTTGAAAGTTTGTAAATGGGGTAAATGGATGAGAAATTTGATGATTGGTCATACTTTCGTATATGGTGATGATGTTGATACAGATGTAATAATTCCCGCAAGATACTTGAATACTCCCTCTGCTCAAGAGCTTGCGACACATTGCATGGAAGATATTGATATTAACTTTGCCCATGATGTTAAAGAGGGTGATTTTATTGTTGCGGGTGAAAATTTTGGCTGCGGCTCTTCTCGAGAACATGCGCCGCTTGCAATTAAAACTTGTAAAGTAAGTGCAGTAATTGCAAAAAGCTTTGCAAGGATTTTCTTTAGAAATGCTATCAATATCGGGCTTGTAATTATTGAAAATGATAAATTGCCCGACGAAACAAAAAAGGGTGATAAGCTGGAACTTGATTTGGATAAGGGTGTTGTTAAAAACTCGACAACAGGTAAGGAATATACTTTTGCACCTTACCCAAAAGAGATTCAAGAGCTTGTAAAAGCAGGTGGTCTTGTTAACTACACAAGAGAAAAAATGGGGGTTAAAAATGTATAACATAACAGTTCTTGCAGGAGATGGTATCGGTCCTGAAATTACAAATGAAGCTGTTAAGGTATTAAATGCAGCAGGTAAGGTTTTTGGTATTAAGTTTAACTTTCAAAATGCTCTTATAGGCGGATGTGCATATGAAAAGTACTCAAACCCCCTGCCTGATGAAACAATTCAAATGTCACACGACTGTGACGCTGTTTTATTGGGTGCGGTCGGTGATTGGAAATATGACACTTTGCCTCCCGAACTTCGTCCGGAAAGAGCGCTTTTAGGGATTAGAAAAGAACTTAATTTGTATGCAAATCTTCGCCCTGTTGTGATTTTTGACGAACTCATTTCTTATTCAGCACTAAAACCTGAAATCATAAAGGGAACAGATGTTGTTATAGTAAGAGAACTTACGGGAGATGTGTATTTTGGTACACCAAAAGGCATTGAAGTAAGAATTGATGAGGATGGTAACGGCGTAAGGTACGGCTATAACAATATGATTTATTCTGAAAAAGAAATAGAGCGAATAGCTCATGTTGCTTTTAGAACAGCTTCAAGTAGAAACAAGAAACTGTGTTCGGTAGATAAGGCAAATGTTTTGGATGTTTCTCGCCTGTGGCGTGAGATTATGATTGATGTCTCAAAAAGCTATAGTGATGTTGAGCTGACTCATATGTATGTTGATAACGCTGCAATGCAGCTTGTTGCAAACCCGAGGCAATTTGACACAATCGTTACGGGTAATATTTTTGGCGATATTTTATCCGATGAAGCTTCAATGATTTCAGGTTCACTTGGGCTTTTACCAAGTGCCAGTATGTCAGATGACGGCTCAGTAGCGCTTTATGAGCCAATCCATGGCTCGGCTCCCGATTTAAAAGGGTTAAATGTTGCTAACCCTATTGCAACAATACTTTCTGCGGCAATGATGATGAAGTATAGCTTTAAAAATAATGAAGCTTATGAGTTGATTTTTAATTCGGTTAAGCAAGTTTTAAAAGACGGTTGCAGAACAAAAGATATTCATAAGGATGGGGATAAATTGCTCTCTACTGCTGAGATGGGAGATGCTGTTTGTAATAAGATTTTAAGTGTTTAAAGTTTTATAAAACCACTCCAAAAGTCCCAATCGTATTTTTTAAATGCATGACATGCAAAAGGCAATTTGTTTTCATTCATTTTGTATAGCAGTTTCGGATTAACTTCAAATGAAAATTTGAAGTTAATTTCATTTGGTGCTATTAGAAAATTTTTATTGATACAGGGGAAGAAATTTACAACAACATAATCTTCGTTTGGAAGTTTTGCTCTTGTTTTAAAAAATAAAAATTTTATAAGATTAAAAATATTATATGCAAATTTTTTGTTTTTCTTGTTGTTATTTATGCACTCAAGAATGCTTTTTGGGTGATTTTTAAAATCGTTAGCTAATTCAAGTGTTTTAACAAATGCTTGAACTTTTCTCAGACTTACTCCGCCATTTCCTGACGGGGTAATCATTTCTTTTGAGTTTAATTTAAACCAAGGAGCACCTATGTAGTCATATCCTTTGCTGCACCAATAATTTAGCTCATCTCTAAAAACCCAACCGTCGAGTTGATAGATTAGAATATATTCATAATCCGAAAATCTTTGGTAAAATTCAGAGCTTAGCATTAATTTTGAGTAACTTTGTATTGATTTAAAATGAGAATCGTTAAAAAATTCAAAACTGATATTAACATCATTTTCGCTTGCAAGTTTTTTATAATGTTCAACATTTAGTGATTTTGGAGCAAATATGCAAAATTTGCCACTCCTTAACACCCTAAAGCATTGCACAAGGGAGGCTTTTTCTTCTTTGTTTGGGAGTTCTTTATAGACAGGTATTGTAATTAAAACTTGCATTTTATTTTGTTAAATATTTTTCTTATCATTGTTCTTATGCCTTTTTTATTTTGCTTTTTTTCTTTGTTAGATACGTAGGCATATTTTATTTCAGACAGTTTAGTCCAATTGTTTGAAAGAATTTCTTCTCTGTATTTATTATAAAATTCAATCAAGCACGCATCTTTTAGTGTTTCCGCTCTTGTATAATATTTGCTGAGTTTATCAGGTTTTAAAGGGTTGTATGTACTAAAATGATAAAATATTAAAGGCGTGTTTGTGTCGTTTATAAAATATTTACCGTTTACGCATTTTAATTTTCTCTCATGTAAGTTCCAAGGCGCTGCGTTTAGCCCTAGGTTCTTGATAATTTTTACGTGTTCAAAAAATATTGGTGCAAGATTCATTGGTAATTGGTCAACATAAAAGCCGTTTGGAGCATCTTCTATGCAGTGCCTTTCAAGATAATTTTTCCACCAGCTTATCAACTTGTCTGTATCTTGCGACTTTTTTGTGGCTAAAAAGCCAAGGTTATATGTGCCATAGTTTGTAAAAACATTTTCAAGCGGGAATAGGTTATCAAATTCTATTGGCGAGCATATGTGCGGCGTCAGGATGATATTGTTGTCCTTGAGGTCTTCTTCTACTGTTTGCAAAGAGTTGAATAATTTTATGTCAGGGTCAAAATAGATAACACTGTTGCAGTTGTAGTTTTTGTAAAAGTATTCAAAAGAAAAAGGCTTTATGGATGTGTTTAGCTCTACTATATTATAGTTTTGAATCATATATTTAAAATTTTTAATCCCAAGAGCTGCGGCTTCAACAATTTCAAAATCTCTAAATAAAGAGTAGTCAATATCTTTTGAGAATTTATCGCACAACACAATGAAAAATTTATAGTTGCTGCAGTGTCTTAAAACACTGTCACCAAGAGCTTTTGCTTGTGCAAGATAGTTATTTGAGCAAATTGTAAAAATTATATCCATAATACTAAGACTTGTGTGTAAATATTTATGGAATTGTATCACAAAAGCGGAAAATAATATATAATTGATGTGTTAGTAAAGTGCGGAGGTAGTATGATAGAAACTATTTACAAAAGAAGAAGTATTAGAAAATATCAAGATAAACCAATTGAAGAGGAAAAATTAAACGAAGTGTTAAGATGTGCTATGTATGCGCCCTCTGCAATGAACAAGCAGCCTTGGGATTTTATTGTTTGTACAAAAAGAGAACTTTTGGATGAAATTCAAAAAATCCACCCATATTCTTCTATGCTAAAAACTGCTCCCTGCTGCATTATTGTAACGGGAAACACAAAAACAGAGTATGCAACAGGCTCATATATTCAAGATTGTGCAGCTGCGGTTGAGAATTTATTATTGGGTGCTGCATCTGTAGGGCTTGGAACTTGTTGGCTTGGAATTTATCCTGATAAAAAAAGACAGGAAGCTTTTAGGGAGTTTCTTAATATGCCACAAGAAATTATGCCCTTTTGCGCTATTGCCATAGGTTATCCTAATGAAGAAATAATGACGCCAAACAGGTTTGACAAAAGCAAGATTCATTTTGATAAATGGTAGAATTATACAAGCTTTTAAATATTAACATGGGTAATTTAGGGAAGATGCATCGTGGTGGACTTAGCGGATAAAATTTTTTTGCAAAAGAGAGTTGAAAAACTAAAAAAGAGCCTAAAAAATAAACGTATCCTTGCATACGGGACGGGCAAGTTTTTTGCTGTTGCGCATAAGTATTGTAATCTTTCAGAGTTAAATATAATCGGTGTTGTAGACAGAAAATACGAGTTAGACAGTTCGCTAAAAGAGGATTATGGTTATAGAGTTGTAAGATTGTCGGAAATATACAAACAGGATTTTGATTGTATATTAATCTGCCTTGAAAAGCCTATGCTTGTGATGAATGGGTTAAAATCTTTCTACAAAAATGCAAAAATCATTTCATTGAATAAAATTTCCCCCTTTGCAAAATTAGCTAAAATGCTTGGTTTTAAGCCAAACGGAATAAAAAATCAAAAAAACTTTGTTTTGATAAAACAAGACGGAACGAAAATATATAATCCAAAAATAAAAAACCTTACAATAAAAATGTGGGGTGATAACTCAAAAATAGAGATATATGAGCCTTTTAGAGTTGGACGTCGTTGTCATATTTCTTGTGGGGATAACAGCACGGTTCGCATCCGTTCGTTTAACAGATATGGAAGTGTCGGAATATACATGGGTTCAAATAATTTGCTTGATATAGGCGAGCATACAACTATGGGTAGGGTTAACTTGCTCTTGAGATGTTCTAAAAATGTAAAGATGGTAATCGGAAAAGATTGCATGTTTAGCTATGACGTTTTAATCAGAACAACAGACGGGCATGCGATTTATGATGTTAATACAAAAGCGTTGCAAAATGAGCCTAAGGATGTGATTATAGGTAATCATGTGTGGATTGGTGCCAAAGCTATGTTGTTAAAAGGAAGTAACATTCCATCAAACAGTGTGATTGGCGCGTACTCGTTAGTGAATAAAAAATTTACGCAAGAAAATACCGTAATAGCGGGAAATCCTGCAAAAGTTGTGAAAACAGGCGTTAATTGGGACCGTCGTACGCCTTATGATTATAGTAATAAAAATATTGAATAAGCTCTATGATTGACTTTTGGGCTTGGTTGAGCTAAAAGAAGTGAAATTTTATTGCAATAAAAAACCACTCCCTAGGAGTGGTTTTTTATGGTGGACTTTAGTGTAACAAACATCACACTTTTTGTCAACCAATTAATCGAGGTCGTAAACAAACCGGAAAATGTAATTTTCTTTGAAGCTGCAAAAATCTATTTACAAGCGGCATAAGAACCTATGGAATAAAAAACACTTAATTTTTTA
>CALUYX010000012.1 GCA_944325115.1 Candidatus Gastranaerophilales bacterium
GATATATCAGAAGAGTTTAAAAAAGGCTACAAACTCTACAACTTCAGGCGTCCGGATAAATTTTCAAAAGAACACTTGCGTGCGCTTCAAGATATTCACAGAGATTTTGTAAGGCAGCTTGCTCTCAATCTTACCGCATATCTTCGTATGGATGTTGAAATGGATATCATATCTGTTGACCAACTTACATATGATGAGTTTGTCTGCTCTATGCCTACATATTTTCAAAACGGTATTTTCAAACTCAACCCTCTCTCAGGTGAAATTTTCCTTGGTTTAAGCAGTGAAATTTTAACGGCAATCTTAGACAGAATGCTTGGCGGAGATGGTTCAAACCATGATTACAACCGTGATTTAACACAAATTGAAGAAGCGCTTACAAAAAAAATTATTGAAAAAATAATAAAAACTCTTGAAAACTCATGGTCATCCGTACTTCCAGTAAAAGCAGAGTTTACAAGCCTTGATAATAACTATCACGTTGTACCTATTGCAACATCGGGCGAAATCATTGCTCTTATTTCTTTTGAAATAAGACTTGGTAACAAAAACTTTGGTCTTATTAACCTGTGTTTCCCATATCCTGTGTTAGAAACCGTACTTCAAAAACTGACTCCTCAGTACATTTTCCAACATACAAATATCGTATCAAACGAAATCGGCAGAAATGAAATTTTGCACAAAATTGACTCTGCTAACATCGATGTAAGTGTGGTTTTGGGCACTACAAAAATTCTTATAAACGATGTGTTGGAACTAAAAGAAGGAGATGTTATTAAACTAGACCAAAGAATAGATGAAAAACTCTTTTTGCTTGTAGACAGAAAAAGAAAATTCAAAGCCCTGCCGGGAAGAAAAGACGGCAGGATATGTGTCAAAATTACCGATAAATACATACCAAAGGAATAACAATGCCTGAAAAAGAGCCAAAAAATCTTGATTTAAGTAAATTTGAAAACGTTAAACGTCCGGTTGAAACAGAAACAGAATCAAATCCGGAAAACATTTTGGGACTTTTAATGGATGTTGAATTAGAACTTAGTGCAATTTTAGGCTCTACTGATTTAAGTCTTAAAAAAATTCTTGAACTGACCAAAGGTTCGATTATTGAACTTGAAAACAAAACAGCAGAACCCATTGACCTCCTTGCAAACGGAAGACTTATTGCAAAAGGAGAGGTTGTAATTATAGAAGATAATTTTGGATTAAGAATTACCGACACAGTTAACGAGGATTTTAAAATTCATGAGTGAACAAAGCGTTTTTATTGAACAAGAAACTATTGATTTAATATATAAAATGGCAGGAATAAACAAACCTGAAACCATTGATAACGAAGCAATTAAACTTGCTCTTGAAGAAATACAAACAAAACTCATCGGCACAAGTTCAGATAGTCTTTCTCAATTTGAAAATAATGAAGTACAAGAAGAATACCACGATGAACAATGGCAAAAAGACCTGAGAATGGCAGGATTGGGCGAAAAAAGAAAAATCCTTGTTGTTGATGACATTGGAGTTGTTACTTACCAATTAAAAATATTATTCCAAAAAATCGGCTTTGAGGTAGATACTGCAAAAGACATTTATTCTGCAGCACAACTCATTAAAAAAATTGTCTACGATTTTATTGTAATGGATTTGTTTGTTTCAACGGAAAGAGAAGGGTTTTTGCTTCTTGATGAAACAAAGAAAATCATTATGGCAAATAATCTGAAAACAAAAATTATTGTCGTAACAGCATCAACTAAAGGCGAGCACAAAGTAAAATGTCTGAACCGCGGTGCAAATAAGTTCCTTGAAAAAGATACCGGCTGGCAAGAAGAACTTGTTAAGTATGTAGATTCTAACTGATTACTCAATTAACATACAATCGCCATAGCTAAAAAATCTGTATTTTTCTTTTATTGCTTCCTTGTATGCTTCAAGCACAAATTCTCTTGTTGCAAAAGCGCTTACAAGCATTATAAGAGTTGATTTTGGCAGGTGAAAATTTGTAATAAGTTTATCTATTGATTTTATTTCATAAGGCGGATAAATAAAAATATCCGTTTCATCCTGTGTCGGGATAATTTTCCCGTGTTTTAAATATGTTGCTTCAAGTGTTCTTAAAACCGTTGTTCCAACAGCTACAATTGAACCTTTAGCCGAGTTTATTGTATCTGCCGTTTCTTTTGGTATTACAAAGCTTTCATGGTGCATTTTGTGCTTTGTAATATCATTTGTCTTAACGGGCAAAAACGTCCCTAAACCCACATTTAGCGTAACATAGGCTATTTTTACACCTTTTTTTTCAATTTCTTTTAAAATTTCTCTGCTAAAATGCAACCCCGCAGTTGGCGCTGCAGCAGAACCCGTTACTTTTGCAAAAACCGTTTGATAGTCTTCTTTATCATCTGCCGTTGCCTCTCTTTGAATATATGGAGGCAGAGGGATTGAGCCGTATTGATTTAGAACTTCATAAACATCATTTGCGCTAAATATAAGCTCTACAAGGTTTTTTGGCAGGTCGCCTTCTTTTGAGTTTTCTATATCTTTTTTAATTACTTTAATTTTAAAATCATCGCTGACACTTAGTATTTCATCTTCTTTTACCCTTTTTGAGCGCTTCATAAGGCAAAACCATCTGTTATCTTTTCCCTCGGGATTAAGCAAAAATACCTCAACCTCGCCGCCTGTAGCTCTTTTTGCTATTATTCTTGCAGGAAAAACTTTTGTATTATTTAAAACAAGCACATCATCTTTTTTTAAATAATCGACAATATTAAAAAAGTGCTTGTGTTCAAGGGTTTTACTGTTTTTGTGTAAAACCATCATTCTTGCATCTTCACGTTTTTTCAACGGATGATTTGCAATAAGTTCATCGGGTAAATTGTAGTTAAAATCTTCAGTTGTTAAATTCATATTTTACATTCAAATGTCTTGCGGCAAGAGTTTCATCAGCCTTTAAAACAGGTGTTTTTGAGGGATAGTTTTCAAAACTCTTTGGGTCTGATTCAACTTCTTTTGCAATTTCAATCATAGTGTTTATAAAATTATCCAAAACTTCCTTAGATTCGCTTTCTGCAGGTTCAATCATCATTGCTTCATGGACAATTAAAGGAAAATAAACCGTTGGCGGGTGACAGTTTGAATCCATTAATCTTTTTGCAATTTGAAGAGTTGAAACTCCTTTTTCTTTTTGCAAATCTCCCGATAAAACAAACTCATGCATACAAGTCCTGTTATATGGAAGTTTGTAATATTTTTTCAGTTTTTCTTTTATGTAATTAGCACATAAAACAGCGTCCGTACTTGCGTTTTTTAAGTCTTTTGCCATCATCAAAATATAAGTATAAGCCTTTACAAGTACTGAAAAATTACCGTAATATGTACTTACTTTGCCTATAGAATAGGGTTTGTCATAATTTCTGAAATATTTTTCCCCGTCAAACTCAATTGTTGGAGTAGGCAAGTAATCTTTTAATTTTTCAACAACTCCAACAGGACCTGCCCCCGGACCTCCGCCACCGTGAGGAGTAGAGAAAGTCTTGTGCAGATTAAGGTGAACTATATCAAAACCCATTAAGCGGGGATTTGTATGACCCATAACAGCATTGAGGTTTGCTCCGTCATAATAAAGTAATGAGCCGTTTTTGTGCATTAAATCAGATATTTTTAAAATATTTTCATCATAAAGCCCTAAAGTATTGGGGTTTGTCATCATAATGGCTGCAATCTCATCTTTATGGGTATTTATAATGTTTTCAAGCTCTTTTATATCAACCCCGCCTGATGTATCAGACTTTACTTCAATACAGTCAAAACCGTTCATCTTAGCGCTCATCGGGTTTGTACCATGAGCGTTATCAGGGATTATAACTTTTTTTCTTTTCAGGTCATTTTTTTGTAAAAAATATTTTTTTACTATACTCATTGCGCAAAACTCACCATGAGCGCCTGCACAGGGTTGAAGAGTAATAGCGTCCATTCCTGTTATAATTTTTAGCATTTGCTCTAAATCATACATAATCTCAAGAGCACCTTGACAGTCAGCATCAGATTGCAGAGGGTGCAGATTTAGAAAATTTTCATCTCTTGCAACTTGCTCATTTACCCTTGGGTTGTATTTCATAGTGCAAGAGCCGAGAGGATAAAAGCCTTTTTCTACACAAAAATTTCTGTCGGAAAGTTCTTTAAAGTGCCTCATCACCTCAAGTTCTGATATATCAGGCAAATTAAGAGGCGATATTCTTTTATTAAAATCTATTTCACCTTTAAATAAAGGTTTAGAGTGCAAAGATTTATCTTTTTCAAAAATTGTTTTCATACCCTTATACTACTACAAAATTTTATTTTTGGCTTAAAATTAAGACGGGAGGGTTTTATTATGGAAAAAATAAAAATAGGCGACAGAGAATTTACTTCCCGCCTTATGGTAGGCACAGGTAAGTTTGATGATTTTGAAACTATGCAAAAGGCTCACAGTGCTTCAGGAGCTGAGATTGTAACTGTTGCAATAAGAAGAGTTAACGACAATGCTCAAGGGCACGTTGGCTTAATGGATTATATTGATACAAATAAATACTGGCTCCTGCCTAACACTGCAGGATGTGCAACGGTTGATGAAGCTCTTAGAGTTGCAAGATTATCAAGAGCAATGGGTATAAATAACTGGATAAAACTTGAAGTCATACCCGACCCTAAGTTTTTACTGCCTGACCCCATTGCAACACTTGAAGCTGCAAAACAACTTGTTGAAGAGGGTTTTTGCGTTCTTCCCTACATTAACGCTGACCCGATTTTAGCAAAAAGACTTGAAGAAGTAGGTTGCGCTACCGTTATGCCTTTAGCAAGCCCTATCGGAACAGGTCAGGGTGTAAAAACTCTGGAAAATATAAAAATAATAATCGAGCAGGCAAATATTCCTGTTGTAGTTGACGCAGGAATCGGTGTTCCATCTGATGCTTCTCTTGTAATGGAAGCGGGAGCTGATTTTTGCTTAATTAACACTGCAATAGCCAAAGCTGATGACCCTGTTAAAATGGCTGAAGCTTTTAAATACGGAGTTATGGCAGGAAGATGCGCTTATGAAGCAGGCAGAATACCAAAAAAAGCCTATGCAAGTGCTTCTTCACCGCTTGATGGTATTGTGGGTAAATAATGTTAAAAAACCTTTTTGAGCAGTTCGCAGACTTAATCTACAAACAAAAATGTGTTGTCTGCGGCTGTTCAAAAACTAATCAAATTCTGTGCAAAACCTGTTTAAAATCTGTTCAAAAACTATCACCTTTTGCACAAAGAAAAATTCAGGGTGTTGATATCTTTTGTGCTTTCAGATACGAAGAAACCATAAAAAAATTAATCAGAAATTTTAAATTTAACAAAAGAAGAAGTGCCGCAAAACCCGCTGCCAAGCTACTTTTTGAACATTTCAAACAGGTGTGCAAAGAAAATAATTTAGACATAAATCCTAAAAACTCAATACTGGTGTGCGTTCCGAGTCATCCATTCAGGATTTTTCAGCGCGGTTATTGTCATACAGAGCTTATATTAAAAGAATTATCAGTATTAACAGGCATAGACACAGATTTTAATATTATAAAAAAAGTAAAAAATACTACTCCGCAGTATAAAATAAAAGCAAATAAAAAAGCTCAAAACGTGCACGGCGCCTTTAGTGTGATCTTTTATGAAAAATACAAAAACAAGAATATTGTACTTATAGACGACCTTATAACCACGGGAGCAACCTTAAATGAAGTAATAGCGCACCTAAAGGAGGCTTCTTATAATAACATTATTTGTTTTACACTTGCCTGTTAAAACCTGTGTAAAAATACACTGAGTTATGCACAGGCTAAAAACCTTTTGTATCAATATTTTTCAGAGTTATGCACAAAACTTATTGCTTTATTATGTATTATTATTTTTTTATAATATAATTAATATAAAATATAAAAGGGAAGAGTATGGAAATTATCTTAAGTAAAGAAGATTTATTGAACGGGATAAAAGTTGTAGAAAAAATTACCGCACAAAAAAGTGCACAACCCGTGCTTTCAAATATATTAATTGAAACTTTAACAAGTGACAGAGTAAGATTTTGTGCAACAGATTTAAACTTATCTATAAGTCATAAAATAAAAGCTCAAGTTGAAAAAGAAGGAAAAATAACACTCAGTGCAAAAAGATTGGGTGAGATAACCTCTAAACTTGACAATAAACCAATTACTCTATCTCTTAATCCTGATACAAACGTTGTTACAATAAGCTGCGGCAAAGCAAAATTTGAACTAATCGGAATTAATGCAAATGAATTTCCAAAAGTTTTTGATGAAGAAGTTTTGGAAGAAAATCAAAAATCTTTTGAAATTAATAAAAACACTCTTATAAAAGGAGTAAAACAGGTTGTATTTTCTGCAGCGTTACATGAAAGCGCCAGTGTTTTATCGGGCGTATGTTTTAATATCGATTCAAATACTCTTGAAATTGTTGCGACAGACGGTAACCGTTTAACCCGTGCATCAAAAGAAATTAATTCAAAAGATGACAGTGCGATTTTTATTGTTCCATCAAGAACTCTGCAAGAACTTATCAGAATTTCATCTATCATAGAAGATGAAAAAGTAACCATAAAGCTTGAAAAAGCTAAAATACGTTTTGACTTTGAAGATGTGGTTTTCCAATCAAAGCTTATAAACGGTACATATCCTAAGTATCAGCAGTTAATTCCTACAAATAACGATAAAATTGTCTACATTGACAGAGAAGAACTTATAGGAACAATTGAGAGAGTGTGTGTTATGGTAAATGAGCGCACAAATATTATAAAATTCTCTTTCAATCAAAATTCTCTTGAATTAAGTACAGACTCTCCTGACGCAGGTTCAGGTAAAGACTTTATCGATGTTGACAGTAATTTTGAAGAAATTATTATAGCATTTAACTATAAATACGTTTTAGACAGCTTAAAAAACATGGACACTAAAAAAGTAAAAATAGAAATCGCTACAAGCCTTAGCGCTACTTTGTTTAAACCATCTGATGAAGATGAAACAAAAAATGATTCTTATGTTTGCTTGATTATGCCTGTTCAAGTGAGGTAAAAATGAAAGTAGGTATTCAAGTTCCGGCTACAATGGCAAATCTCGGCTGCGGCTTTGACTGTCTTGGTTTAGCTCTTCCTATATACAATACCGTTATTGTAGAAGAAACGGTTCTGCCCGGTTCCGGAGTTGAGATTAATATAATAGATGAAAAAAATCAGGAAAAAGTTTTAAACATACCGACAGATAAAAATAATATTGTATATAAAGCAATTGAGCTTTTATACAGCTATATCGGTCAAAGTCCTGATGAGATGAAAATAACAATAAAAACTCAAATTCCTGTTGCGCGCGGACTTGGCTCATCAGCTTCCGTTATTGTAGGCGGTTTAATGGCTGCAAATGAATTGTTGAGAAATCCCGCTGATGAGGCTGTATTATTATCTATTGCAACAGAAATTGAGGGACATCCTGATAATATCACTCCTGCAATTAAAGGCGGAGTCACATTATCCAGCTGGGAAGAAGATGGCAGCGTGGTTTACAGAAAGCTCCCTTGGTATGATGATTGGAAAATAACTGTTTGTATTCCCGATTATGAACTTGCAACAGAAATTTCTCGCTCCGTTCTGCCAAATGAAGTATCTCTTAAAGATGCTGCTTATAACTTAAGGCATTCTGCTATGTTTATAGAGGCGCTACACACTCATGACAGCGAGCTTTTAAAAATGGCAATGAGAGATAAACTTCATCAACCTTACAGAAAAAAACTTGTCCCCGGTTTAAGTTCCATTATGGATAATCTAAGACACACAAAAGGTGTTCTCGGTTGCTTTTTAAGCGGAGCGGGTCCTGCGATAGGAGTTGTTTCCTGTGGAGCAAATCTTGGTGAAATAAAAGAAATAGTTTCATCAACTTGGAATGATATAAACGTAAATACTCAGTTCCACTCTTTGCCTCTTGACAATGAGGGTGCAAAAAGAATACTCTAAAAAAGTAGTTAAAAGGAGAAAATAATGAAAAAAGCAGTACTTACAATTATGAGCTTTATGTTGTTAACATTATCATCAAATGCTGCAGGTGTAGGCTATGTTAATTATGATACAGTTTCAAAAACATACTCTCTTGCAAAAAAATATACAACTGATTTGAATAACAAAGTAAATGCAATTAAAAATTACACTGCTCAAAAAGATAAAGAAGTAGCAAATGCAAAAACTCCGGCTCAAAAAGCTAATATCAGAAAACTTGCTTTAGCTGAAATTGAAAAGAAACAAAAAGATTATCTTACAACAAGAAACAGATATGAAGTTGATTTGACAAAAAGAATCAATGCTGCTGCAGAAACAGTAAGAGTTCAAAAGAAACTTGATATCATCGTAAATAAAGATTCAGTAGTAGCAGGCGGTGTTGATGTAACTCAAGCCGTTCTTGCGATATTAAAATAAAATGTTTAAATTTGACACAATTGTAGTAGGTGCAGGTCATGCGGGAATTGAGGCGGCAGTGAGTGCTGCACGCCTTGGGGCAAAAGTATTATTTTGTACGCTAAATCTTGATAATATCGGTCTTATGCCTTGCAATCCCGCAATTGGCGGCCCTGCAAAGTCAAACCTTGTAAGAGAAATTGACGCACTTGGCGGCGTTATGGCAGATGCTGCGGATAATACGTATGTGCAGTTAAAAATGCTAAATTCTTCCCGAGGTCCTGCCGTGCGGGCGCTGCGTGCTCAGTCGGATAAAAAAGAATACATGAGATATTTTAGAAATCTCATAGAGAAAGAAGAAAATATCTCACTCAAACAAACTCAAATAACGGAAATTATTGTAGAAAATAACACTATAAAAGGTGTTAGAGATGAATTAGGACTTGAGTATTTTGCCCCAACTGTAATTTTAACAACAGGAACAAGTTTAGAGGGCAGAATTTTTATAGGTTTTAAGTCCTTTAGTGCAGGAAGATTAGGCGAAAGAGCCGCAATAGGATTATCTAAAAGTCTTGAAGAGCACGGTTTAAAAATAAAAAAACTAAAAACAGGCACACCTGCTCGAGTTGACGGCAGAACAATAGATTATTCAAAATTAATAATTCAGCCGCCTGATGAAGTTATAAATAACATGCCAAACTTTTTCTCTTTTAAGCCAAACAGACCAATAAGAGAACAGCTGCCTTGTTATTTAACAAAAACAACTCAAAAAACTCACGAAATTATTCGCTCTAATTTAGATAAATCTCCTATGTATCAAGGATTGATTCACGGCAGAGGTCCAAGATACTGCCCAAGTATTGAAGATAAAGTAGTTCGTTTTGCTCAAAACCCCTCGCACCATATTTTTATTGAACCCGAGGGAAAAGACACATACGAAGTTTACGTACAGGGTTTTTCAACAAGTTTACCGATTGAAGTGCAATTTGATATGCTGCATTCTCTTCCGGGATTAGAAAATGTATCTGTCATAAAACCCGCTTATGCTGTTGAATACGACTCAGTAAGCGCTCTTGAACTTGATTATTCTTTAATGACAAAAAAAATAAAAGGGCTTTTCCTTGCAGGTCAGATAAACGGCACTTCAGGATACGAAGAAGCCGCAGCGCAAGGGCTTGTAGCGGGTATTAATGCGGTTAACTATCTGCAAAATAAAAATCATCTTGAATTAACTCGTGCTAACTCTTACATTGGCACTCTCATTGATGATTTAGTTACAAAAGATTTAGATGAACCTTATCGAATGCTAACATCAAGAAGTGAGTACAGGCTTGTTTTAAGGCAGGATAACGCCGATGAAAGACTTATGGAAATGGGTTATTCCTGCGGGCTTTTAGATGAGGATATGATTTTAAGATTTAGAAAAAAACAAGAACAAATTGAGCTTGAACTAAACAATCTTAAAAATACAAAAATTTCTCCCACGCAAGAAAATAAAGAAATTCTTGCAAAATATAACGAGGGACTTGATACAGGGAAAAGCGCTTATGAACTTCTAAAGCGCCCAAACATTGACTATAATGTGCTTTTTGAACTAAATTATCAAACTTGCGGTGAGTATATTGATGAATATTTTAAAAGAGAAGTTCTTGAGCAGGCGGAGATAAAAATAAAATACGACGGCTATATTAAACGTCAGGCAAGTCAAATTGAAAGTGCCGATAAAATGGAGCGCATTAATATTCCTGATGATATTGATTATTTTGCAATAAAACAAATATCAACCGAAACAAAAGAAAAGCTCGACAAAGTTCGCCCCAAGACTCTGGCTCAGGCGCTTAGAATAGGCGGAGTTAAACCTGCTGATATTTCTTGTCTTATGGTTTTAATAGAATCACGCAGGTTAAAATCTTAAACTACAATCCAATGTAGTTTTTCAAGTTACCGCTCAGGTTTTGATTTCTGCAGAGCTTTTTGAGCTTTGAAATGGCACGAGTTTCAATTTGTCTTATACGTTCTCGAGAAACGCCGTAGCGGCTGCCTATTTCATCCAAAGTTTTCTTTTGCCCGTTATCATCAAGACCATAGCGCATAATAAGCACGTCTTTTTCTTTTTGGTTTAATTGATTAAGCATTTTGTGTACATCGGTTAAAAGGTTTTCCTGAGTAACTTTTGTATCAGGAGTAAGGTGAGAATCATCGATGATAAAATCGGCAATTTTAGATGAATCATCCTTTTGATTAGCCGGTGTTTCAATACTTATTGTGCTTTGTGCGCTTTTCATAAGTGCAGATAATTTAGTCGGGCTCATACCTATTCTGTGAGCTATTTCTTCTTTTGTAGGTACACGATTTAATTCTGTCGAGAGTTCAACGGTTGCACGTTTGATTTTTCCCAAAGTTTCAATCATATGAACAGGAAGCCTTATCATACGTGACTTATCTGCTATACCTCTTGTAATTGACTGTTGAATCCACCAAGTTGCATAGGTTGAGAATTTATAACCTTTTGTATAGTCAAATTTTTCAGCTGCTTTCATAAGACCCATATTGCCCTCTTGAATTAAGTCAAGAAAAGAAAGCCCGCGTCCTATGTATTTTTTAGCAATAGATACAACAAGTCTTAAATTTGCATTTATTAAAATTTCTTTTGCTTTTTGTGAATTATTTTCTTTAATTTCTTTTGCAACTTTTAGTTCCTCTTCAAAAGATAAAAGAGGAATTTTACCTATTTGTTGCAAATATACTTTGACGGAATCATCAGCAGCGACACTTTTGTAGGTTTCATGTTTTTCTTCAGAATCTTCAGAGTCATCATTTTCGCTCTCAAGATTATCCATGTCATCCATTTCAAAAATATCGTCATTTACTTCGTCTAAGCGGTGTTTTGAACTTTTAGTTTTCATTTTCTTCTCCAAAAAGTCTAAGATAATTATATATTTTTTTGACATTCAATCAAGCTACATTTGATGTATTTGTCTTATGCTTTCATATACTATAACGGCACAAGTAACGGAAACGTTTAGTGATTCTATAGCACATGGGATTTTTACTTTAAAATCCGCTTTATTGAGTAAAGTTTTTGAAACTCCTTCCCCTTCTGCACCTAATATGATTGCAAAATTCATGTCTTTGTAGCTTATGTCAAAATAATTATCTTTACTTCCTCCATCTGCTGCAATTATCCACCAGTCGTTTTTTTTTTATTTTTTTACCGTACCCGAGAGGCTATTTGTTTTTATTACAGGAATATAATTTATTGCCCCGCTTGAGGTTTTCTCAACAGTTGAAGTTATAGGACAGCTTCTGTGTTTTGGAACAATTACCGCATCGTATTTTGCAGCAGCTAATGTTCTTAAAATTGCGCCGAAGTTGTGAGGGTCTTCGACTCCGTCTAAAATTACAATTTTTCTATAATTATTTGATTTTTTATTTAAAAATTCATCAAAA
Source organism: Candidatus Gastranaerophilales bacterium (assembly GCA_944325115.1). Lineage (GTDB taxonomy): Bacteria > Cyanobacteriota > Vampirovibrionia > Gastranaerophilales > Gastranaerophilaceae > Galligastranaerophilus. Next base: position 11,906 of record CALUYX010000012.1, read on the forward strand.
TCTAAATATTCAACAGGAGAAACAGAGGCAATAACACCTTGAAAGTTAATATTTTGAGTCTTTTTTGTGTCATCTTGAAAATATTTATTAAACTTGTTAAGATTTGTAAATTGAATTTGTATGGAATTTTTATCCGCAAGTTCTTTTATTTTTTTTAATCTGTTGTCAAAATTTATGCCGTCTGAGAAGAAAATTTTGTTTATTCTTTTAGGGTTTTGACTGATTGTTTCAAGGACTGAGTTTTTACCGTAGACGTAATTATTAGACCTATTGGATGATTTTTGCATTTTACTTACTCCAATTATTGTATATTTTTTTTAAAATAGTTTTTAATTTGTACTGATTATTGTATTATAAAATAGACAATTAGTATTATTACGAGTTAAAAAATATTTAATGGCAAAATTTGTTAGTTCTTCAAAACAAACAGTAGGAGTTGCAGTCACACCCGGTGTGGGCGTGGAAGTTGCTCTGCTTGATAAAAAAAGCCTTACTGTGGTTAAATACGGCAGAAGACCGCTTGACTACAATTTGATGACAAGGGAAATACAGGACTATTCCGTATTTAAGGCAACTATTGTAGAACTGTTTAAAGAATTGGACATAAACTTAAAATCCAATGTTCACTTGGTTTTGCCCAATGTTCATTTAGATTTTGAAACTTTGCCTCTTATTATTGGCGATGAAGCTATAAATAACGCCGTGTTATCAAAAGCAGAGGACTCTTATGTATTTAAAAGAGTCGAACCCGTAAGCTCTTGGACTGATTTGGTAACAAATGCAAACACGGATAAAAGATTAATTGTCTATACTTCTTTTCAAGAAACTGCAGTTAGTCAGGTAAAAGAAATATTCACAAGCCTTGGTGCTACACTTGTCGGCATAGAAAGTTCATATCCTGCAATAATTCGTAGCTTATGGTTTACGGGCGCTCTTGGTTTTGATGTTGATGAAGACACAAACTGGAATTTATTACTTGTTAACTCTAACAGTTATGCGCTGTTTTGTATGCAAGGCTCAAGACTTATTGACTTTAAAGAAGTACCGCTTGCTATTAAATCTTTCTCATATGAAGAAGCTTATCAGGCAATTTCTACTTCTATTTCTCAAATTTTGCCAAGCTTCCCTGCAAAAAAACTATTTATTTTGAGCCAATCTGAAGAAATTTGTTCAGAGGTTTTAAGAACCCAGATAATTTTTGATGAAGAAGTAATTACTCATGATTGTAATAAATATTCAAAAAATCCGCCTGTAGATGTTATTCCATCTGTTAGCATGAGTGAAGCTTCGGTAATGACATATGGTCTGCTTGGTGCACTTGTATATGACCATATGGAAAATATAATTTTAGATTTAAACTTTTTGCGCAAAACAAACTCTTCAGGCGATGCTTATTTTACGTTTAAATTTAAACAAAATGAAATTGCTGTTACTCAAGAAGTTGCAAGAAAGGCAATGTTAGCTATAGCCGGTATTATTGCCCTTATTTGTCTTTCAATTTATTACATTTTAAATACTGTTGAAACAAATGTAAAAAAACAGGTTTCAGAGTATCAAAACAAAGTTAACGAAACGCAGCAACAGATTAACGAGATTATGGGACAAGGCGGAGTAGTAAGTATAGATACTCTTATAGATAGAATTATAAATATAAACAAAGACGCAATGAGCTTTTATGATTCTATTGCAACAGATATTCCTCAGTCTGTTTGGTTACAATATTATTACAACAAAGACGGTGATAAGGTTGCACTGGAAGGTGTCAGCGCAAATATAGAAGACATTTATAATTATTATAAGAGTCTTAAGGTTATATCTCCAAAATCAAGTATAAAATTAAACAGATTACAAATCTTAAACGAAATAAACGGAGAAACGCTTGACCTTGCAGCACCTGATGACGGAACTAAGTTTTATGATTTTGAGATTTCAAATGTTAAATCACCCAAAAGTAATTTAAAATTGCCGGAGGGTAAACAAGAAGGCGATTCACAAAATCAACAACAGGGAAATAATTCGGACGCTGCGCCAACAAACGCTCTTGTACCTGTAGATATTAACAATTAATTCGGAAAATAAAAATGGACAACAAGTTAAAAATAGCAACCAATATATTAAAAGAGAATGCAATGTATCTTGCACCTGTCATTCTTGTTTTAATTCTTTTTGTTAATTTTGTTGTTCCAAAATTTTCTTCTTCAATAGAAGCGGCAAAGCTTTTAAAAACAACAAAAACACAGTATGAACAACTAAGCGAGCAGTTGAATATGCTCAAAATGCAACAAAGCAGTAAAAGCAGCCAAAAAAATGCTTCAAAAGACGGCAAAGTTATCTACAGTGCGCCTGATATGCAATTTAGCACAGATGCTTCTTTTGCGCCTTTGTTTGAATTTGTTCTTACTATAGCTCAACAAAGCGGTATAAGAATTCGTTCAATAGATTATAACTATGCTCCTTCAGAGGATATGGTTTTTGCGGCTAAACTTGAAGGGTATAATTCTTGTGAGCTTAACATGCTTGCAGTCGGCTCATATTCGGAGTTTCAAATATTCTTTAAAACTCTTATGAAAGAGCCTTATTTAACCAATATTGCAGAAATCGAACTTAATCCTTGGGAAAAAGATAAAAAAGTTCTTATAGCAAAAATTAAGTTAAGACTTTATACACACACTATGCCGGAATAAAAATAAATAATAAATATTTTTATCTTATTTTTCCGTCGTGAACTTTTCTGTGTCCTTTGATATAAACAAAATCAGGACGTGATTTGTCTAAGACATTGTTAAAGTCTTCATTTTCATTAAGTTTAAAAATGTTAAAATCGGCGTCTTTACCTACTTCAAGACTTCCTATGATATTATCAAGTCTTAGGATTTTTGCAGGTATTATGCTTAAATATCTGATTGCCTCAAGTGCATTTAATTTTCCGTTGTTTACAAAGCGCAATTCGTTTAAAAGGCTCATATCTTCATTAAACGCAAGCGAATTAGTCCCAAAGCCGAATCTTTCAGGAAAATATTCAAGCACTTTATCAAAATCAAGCACTTTATCATGCAGATTTTTGCTCACTCTCGGGCAATATGCAAGAGCTACTTTATTTTCTTTTAAAATTTTAAGGTCATCTTCGTTTAAATAATTGCCGTAACTTGCAATTAAACGCTTGTTAATAACATCCATCTGTGCAAGATATTGAACAGAGGTGACACCTTTATATATTGGGTCAAATTTTTTGTAACCGCTAAATTCGTTTAGCAAATCAATATCAGAAAAGCCGTATTTGAGCCAGTCTTTTTCCTCTTGGCTTTCAGATATTCGAATTGTCATTAAAATGTTATTTTTTCTGCAATATTTAACAAGAATTTTAAAAAGTCTTTTGTGTACCGAGCATACACTGTGCGGAGCTACGCCAACGAATGTGTTTTCGGATTTTTGTTTTAACAGTTTATCAATTTTCTTTTGAATAGAGCGAAATTCTTCTTTGCTTGTATCTGAAGAATCTGAAAAAAGTTCAAAGAAAAGATATGTTTTTATCGGTAAATCATTTAAAACTTTGAAATATTTACTTTCTTTTGATAATTGTGCAACACATGTTGTGCCGTTTAAAAGTGACAGTTCAAGTCCTTTTTTAAAAGAAGCAAGTTTGTTGTCTGAACTCAAACAAAAATATTTACTCAAAAGGTCGGCTAATTTCCATACAAAAGAGGTTTTTTTAATGCCTGCCACAAAATAGTGTTTTTTTAGTTGAGTGTATGCTTTTTTAAATGCGTATTTTATTCCGCTTTGTTTAATGTCAATGTCTGTATATTGCAAATGATTGTGCAAATTTACAAACCCGGGGGTAATTACACATCTGCCATAGTCTTTGACGTTTTTGCATTCATCCAAATTAAGTTCGGAGGTTTTTACAATGCCTTCAACTTTGCCCTCGTCCACAACAAGAGTGCAATCTTCGTAAAGATTGCCATCGGCTGCTATAATCCATTTTGCACTGTAAGCTTTCGACATTTTCCCTCGGTAGTTTGTATTACATAATATTATTAAATTTTTGAACTCTTTGCAAGTTTTATGTTTTAAGTTAACTTACTAATATTAATAAATTCTATTTTATCTTTTTCTGTATCATACACTATAGCTTCTTTTTTGTCGTTTATACCGTAGAAAATATTATTTTTTGGAAGTTTTATAAAAGTTTTTTCTTTAATATCCAAATTTGTTGCAAAAGCAATGTTTGTATTTAAAAATTCATCTAAATATTCAAAAAGTTTGTTTTTTTCTTGCACAAAACAAACTGCAAAGCGGACTTTGTGCTCTCCTATGCATTGTAAATCTGGCGTCATTATTGGAGGACCCGCAGGAATAGAACGAGAGGCGCATTTAGGGTTGGATAAAATTCCCGTTGCCCTTAAAAGTGCAATTCTAAGTTCTTTTTTATAAATTTCATATTCGTTTATTCCCTCGCCCAAAATACCCGTGTTTTGAGCGTATACAAAATTCAACATAGGAAAAGAATTTGTCTTTAGTTCATTGGGACGCTTTGCGGGTTGATTTTTGTACAGAGAATAATAAGGGTCGCATTCTCTTTTAATTATCCCCATATTATCCTGTGCATATGTTTCAAAAATTAAATCATCAAGGTTAAACACGGCTTGCAGTTTATGATTTTTGGTTTTGTTATTGATATTTGCACAAAATTCAAAAAATCTGCTTTCGTTGTTTAATGTAATATCAAGTTGTAAATTTTTATAGTAAATCCTTAAAACACTTTCTAAATCGCCATCTTCTATGACTTTAGATTTTATGGGTTCAATTATTTTGCTCTCTGAGGCGGGTGCATAATTGTAACTGTCGCCAAAGTCTTTTGTGTCTGTAATTTTAAGGAAATTTTTATAAACTTTTTTTGATATTTTATCTTCAACATTAATTTTTCCGCCTTTAAGAGTCAGTTTTAAATACGGATTTTCAATGGAGTTTTCTTTTGCAAAAACTCTCTTTTGGGCTTTTTTTACACTGTGTGTTTTGTAGCTAAACCCTTGCTGCGGTTCAACCTGTGCAATTTGTTCATAAAGGGTTAAGATATCCTCTGTTATTGGCACCTGCATTGTGTTATAGAGTTTTGAGTCACTGAATCCCTTTGTTTTAGAGATTATTTGAGCATTTTTAAATTTATGTTCACTTACAAATTTTACAATGCCCGTACTTTTATGGTTTGACAGGTTGAAAACACCTATTTTATCGGGTTTTTTGTCGTTTATGCAGTTTTGTTGTTTGCAAAAATCTCTGATAAATCTTTTTTCAAGTCCTGATAAAATTTCATCAACTTTTTCAAAGCGCATATCAACATTTTTGTGAACTTTATCGGTTGAGCAGCCATAAATCGAGTCATGGGCGTGGTTTTTCAAAAGAAGTTCGTATGCGTAGTTAATGTTAGGCAGATAATTTAACCCCAAAAAACAGTTAAGAGGTTCAATTATGCGGGAGATTTTGTGCATAAGTTTAGCGTTTTGCACTTTTTGATAAATTCTTGATGAAAACACTCCGCCTAAAATATTACTGTCAGAATTGTCTAAAAACTCTCCGCAGTAGCTTTTTGCACCTTTAAAACTTACTTCATTAAAATATTTAAAAGGGCTTGAGAGTTCGATTTCATAATTTTTCAGATATTTATTTATATTTTTAATTTTATCCGAAGCATTTTTCACAATTCCCAAATGGTCGCCGCCAAGGGGTAAAATGAGCGTATCGGATGAATTTTTTGCAATTTTGTCTAAAATTTCTTCAAGCTTTTTTGCAAGCACATCATAAGGCAAATTTTGATGAAGAATGTCAATAAAATACCCCTCGCTAAGCCTTGTGGTATTTATGTTTCTTACTTTCATTTCGTTTTTGACCGTGCCTGTGCCTCGCCAGATTAAGGAATTTTTTATATTAAATTTTTCAAAAACTTCAAAAACTCCTCTTGAATGACCGAAAATATCGGGCAAATATCCTATAAAGTCGCTGCAGCCGAGGTTTTTTGAAAATTCTATACCTTTTTCAAGGTTTTTTATAAGACATCTTAAATTCGCCAAAAAAGCGTCTGCGCTTACAAAAAAAGGACCTATGTAGAGTTTTTTGTTTTTGATTAATTTTTTAATCTCGGGTAATTTTTCTTCTCTAAACTTTAAATAATCAATAATAGCGCTTGTTTGCCCGTCAAAATAAAAACAGGGGGCGTTGTTTTTTTTAAGTTCTTCTAAAACATCGTCAAAAACTTCAAGAAGCCTTAAATTAAACTCTTCTTTTTCTCTGTACCACTCTCTGTCCCAGTGTGTTTGAAGGTATGCAATTATGCGCTTTTTCATATGATTATTATACTTGTTGTTCAACAAAACTTTTTCCATTCTTTAGAGGAACTTTTAAATTTGATTATGTTGTAATATATTCCCGTAATTCCCCATTATATAAGGTTAATATGCACAAAAGACATTTAGAATCCCTAAAAAAAGAAATTATTCAGTGTAAGAAAAAACTAAAAGAACTCGAGCCGCAAATAGCCGAGAATGCAGCTTTAGAAAAGGTTTATAATAAAACCTTAATTAAAAAAGCGGTGCTTATGAAAAAATATAACAATATTTTTCACAAACCTACAATTAAGGACAAAATTAAAAAGCTTTTAAGAATCCATACAAGAAAGAAACTTATCTGCGATTACTTTAAAACAAGTGAAGCTTAGACTTCTACCCCGCGCATCATATCTTTTAAGGTTTTGATGGTTGTAGCCATACTTACGGTATCAGATACTTTTTGCTGTAAAAATGCGTTTATCTGAGGCATAAGTTCAATTGCAACATCAAGTTTCGGGTTAGAGCCTGCCTGATACATACCAACATCAATAAGGTCTTTGTTTTCCCGATACATCGCAAGCAAGCGGCGCATTTTTTGTGCGGCTTCCTGATGTTCCTTGTCGGTGATTTCGGTAAATAACCTTGAAATTGAACCAAGCGGGTCAATGGCGGGGTAGTGGTTCATCTCTGCAACTTTACGGGATAAGAATATGTGCCCGTCAACAATACCCCTTACGGTATCTACAACAGGGTCGTTTATGTCATCACCTTCCATAAGTACGGTGTACAGGGCTGTTATTGAACCTTTTTCAGAATTTCCGGTACGCTCAAGCGCACGTTGTAGCCAAGAAAATATTGAAGGCGGATAGCCTTTCATAGTAGGCGGTTCACCGATTGAAAGACCAACTTCGCGCCCCGCCATAGCGCAACGAGTTACCGTGTCTGTCATTAAAAATACTTTTTTGCCTTGGTCCCTAAAATACTCGCAAACAGTGGTTGCGGCAAGAAGAGCTTTTTGTCTTATAAGAGGCGGCTGGTCGCCTGTTGAACACACAAGAACGGAGCGCTTCATACCCTCGGGTCCGAGAGAATTTTCAACAAACTCTTTAACCTCTCTGCCACGTTCTCCGATTAGCGCCATGACATTGACTTCTGCTTCTGAGTTTCTTGCAATCATACCAAGCATAGTGGATTTTCCGACCCCTGAGCCCGCAAAAAGTCCCATACGCTGCCCTTGACCCATTGTAAGAAGCGAGTCAATTACCCTTATGCCTGTTGAGATTGAATTTTTAATGATGGGACGATGAAACGCATCGGGGATTGTGCCGTTTATGTTCATATATTGAGCGTTTGTTAAATCAAGCGGACGCCCGTCAAGCGGTTCTCCAAGAGGATTAATAAGCCTGCCAAGTAAAAAATCTCCAACAGGCAGCATAATAGGTCCTCCTGTTGTTTCAACAAGACTGCCTTGACCTATGCCTTCGCCGTCATATAGGAGTAGTAGCTGTGCCGTGTCGCCTTTAAAGGCAACAACTTCGGCGGCTTTTTTTTCGCCTGTATGAGTTTGGATGTAGCACAAGTCGCCAATTTTAAGCCCCGGCAACTTAACTTCAACCGTTAACCCGAGAAGCTTTGATACAACACCTTTAAAGCCGTACAGTTGAGTATTTTCAAGAGTGTTTATGGCTTTTGTTTTCAGGTTATGAATTTTTAATTCCAAATTCTCATCCATTAAAATAATTATATCATATTATTTTTGACTTTAGCCAAACAGATTAATTGTAAAAAGTACATTATATATTGAATCATGCGCCTGTCATGGGTTTGCGCGAAATTTGCATTTTCAAAAATTCTTTTAATAAGAGAAAAGAATAATAATAAAAAAAATGGGGCAAAAGCCCCAAACTGTCTGGAATTAAGAATAGCTGGAAGTATGAAAAAGATTAATTATATATAACAATACATGTGTTAAGTTCGCAATAGTACATACGGGTAATATTTTTTTTGAGGCATGCCGAGTAAAAAAATAAGTGTAATATAGACAATTTTGAAAATAAATATTTTATAAAGACCCCTAAAACATGCCCAAAACCCTTGCTATTATTGAATATAAAAAAATTTTATACAGGGGTTGACAAATGAATTTTTTAGGTACATAATGTGAGTATAAAGATAAAGTGTTAGACAAACACTAAAAACAAAAAAACAAGAGGTTAAAGAAAAGAGAAATGTTAAAAATAAATGCAATAAGAAATGTAAATAATACACTAAATAGAGAAGTTAGCTTTGGTTACAGAAGTAACGAGCTTGTTAAAGCTCCTACAGTAAGCAACGATATGGTTCAAGGCGGCTTAGGCGGATTGTTCACAGGTTTTGTGGGCACTTTGAAAAATTCTCCGCTTTTCAACTTTAACTCTACTGTTCAACAAAGAGCTGAAAGTATTGATAAAGGTCTTGAAAAAACAAAATTAAGTCTCATTGCATAATGAGGATAAGCATTATCAACACCTAACAACACAATCCCGAAGCACAACAACACACGACCCTGCAATTTTGCGGGGTTTTTATTTTATTGTGGATTTCACACACTGCTTGCGCTTGCTCCTGTGGGTATCTCGCGCCTTTGCGCTCGATTATCCTACGTCGCAATCGTACGGTTTCATCTTTCGCTTTCTCAACGAAAGCTCAAGATTTCACACACTGCTTGCGCTTGTAGTGCACGGGTCAAAAGATAAGTTTGACCCTATCGCACCGGCTTACGCAATTTTGCTTGACAAGAAATATTTATTTGAGAATATATTAATTAGTTGAAATAATTTTATTTTTTCTATAGAATAAAATTACTAACGTAAGGAAAAGGAGAGTTGTAGTTGCAAAACAATAATCTACCTAAAAATATGGGAAAGAAAATTGCCGATGCATTAAAGCAACAAGATTTGGCAGAAGATAATGCAGGTATACTTGACTTAGATTCTGAAGAAAGTGTAGCTGATACAATTGATTATCAAGATACTAACGAAGCTTTCGATAACTCTTCTTTTGATTTGAATGATGAAAAAGAATCTGCACAAGAAGAATACAATCCTGTATTTTCGGTTGATGTAGATGAAATAGAACAAGCTCCGGATTTGAAGCTTTCAATCAACTCTGACGAAGACGAAGCTGTTGAAGAGTTTGAAATGCCAAACAATATCAACGTTTTAAAAAGACTTATCAGCCAGCTTCCTACAGGTGTTCCAAGACAAACAGGCGCACAAATTATTCGTCAAACAATTGAAGCTTTAGGCATTCCCATGAAAAGCGTTCTTCAGGATGCTCAAAGAGTTAGAGATTGTTTAAACAGCTCAATTAAGGATTGTAACTATACAATTCAAGAGTACAAAACAAATATTCGCAATCTTGAAAAACAGAGTGCAAATTATCAAAAACAATTAAACAAATTGAATGACATAATCGGACTTTTTGTTTATAATGAAAGAAAATAATAAATAAGTTCTATGCCCCCATCGTCTAGAGGCCTAGGACAACACCCTTTCACGGTGTAGACAGGGATTCGAATTCCCTTGGGGGTACCATTTAATAAAGCGGCTATGACCGCTTTTTTAATTGGAATTCGAATCGGAGTCAAAACTGACGTTTCTTCGCCGGTCGCTCAGAAAGTTCCCTTGGGGGTACCATTTAATAAAGCGGCTATGACCGCTTTTTTAGTATTTAGGAGGATTGTATGAAAAAAATAATTTTACTTTTTGCGTTAGTTTTAACTTTTTCGCCCGTGTTTTCTCTTGAGGTAAACCCCCCTCAAGAAGTCATTAATGCTGTTGAATCTGACGCACAGTTAAACAATTCTCTTGATATATACAGAAAAAAATGTTCTGATGAAGTTCAAAAAAATTGGAAAAATTCTAACATTAAACACGACGAATGTGAGATAAAAATTTCTTTTAAAACTCTAAGCGATGGTACTGTGCAGGATATTCAAGTACTGCAGGCTTCAAAGTATGAACAAAACAACCAAGCTGCAATAAAGGCAATTAATGACGCTGCGCCGTTTGAGCCTATTCCCGAGGAATTAAATGCACAAGAGGCAGAACACATTATGCTCTTTCCCTGCAAAAGATATGCGGTTTTGACTCCTACGCTTAAAAAATAATCATCTTATCGACTGAGCTTTTTTGTATACAAGTTTTGCATATGTTATAATCTGACTATGAGATTAAAAGTATTTTTTCCGATTTTTATAATGTTGCTTGTTACTTCGTTTGCTTTTGCATATGAGCAAAATACGGTTTCAAACAACTATACATACGAGCAAGAGTATCAAATCAAGAAAAATTACAGACTTAAAATGGAGTCTGCAATAAAGACTGCTCTTGCAAACAACCAATACCGCGCATTTAGCAATGTCATTTTAAACGGAAGTTTTTCGCCAAGCGGTAAATTAATCAATTTAAAATTTTTACAAAGCTCGGGTAACAAAAAAACTGATGATATGATTATCTCTGCTCTTCAGTCGCTATCGGCGTTTGGCACAATACAGCCAAAAGAATTTATGCCCGATATGTTTGCACTCTCGCTTCTTGTACCGCCAAAGTATTCAAATAGTGCTTTTACGCTTGTTTTAGAATTATTTGAAAACAGTGTCGGCACACCTCCAAAATTAGAGTGGAATGCCTACTTAAGAGGGGTTGAATCTGCAGTGCAGTCAAAATGGAACCCCAAAAATATGAATAATACTACCTTAAAAGTTGTTATTCTAAGGTTTTATATAAAAAGAACCGGCAAAGTTGATGATGTAGTAATTTTAAAATCTTCGGATGATATGGCGTTTGATAATCTGGCTGTCCAAGCAATTAGAAGCTCTTCTTTTGCACCCTTGCCAGGCAGCGTTATTGGAGATTCAAAAGCAATCGACTATTCGCTAAGTAACTACGAGTATGTTACTGCACCATCCGGTAACACTCAGCAGAAAAAGTCTTTTTGGGAAAATTTTTCAAACTTGAATAACGATTATTATCAAAAGTACAAAAATCCGAATCCTTGGATGTAGAAAATTATTCTACAACTTCAATGCCGCTTTTTTGTTCGTCAGCGCTTGGTGCGTATTTTCTGTATTGATAAAGGGGAACTTTGGGGTTTGGCTTTTTAGCTTGAGAAATTTTTTGGTCAAAGCTTCTTTTTTCTTGTACATAAAGCTGCTCTACAAAAGTTTCACTGCTTTGTACTTCTGAGGGCATTTCATCGTACGGTGCATTAAGAGTTAATTTCTCTTTTGCGCACACATTTAATGCTCCAAAATTAATACTAAAAACTACCATCAGTGCAACGGCTAAAATTCTTCTCATAACAAATTGTTCTTTCCTTCACTACCTTCTAATATATATAAATCCCCGTAATTGAAATTAATCACGAGGATTTATAAAATTGTTTACTAAAGTTAATAATTTAGTATCCGATAGCTCTTAATTGTGCATCATAAATCTTGTTTATGTTAGCTTTTCTTGTGTTTAAAGACTCTAATTGTTTTTCGTATACTCTTACTCTTATTGTTTTTTGTGTTTGAAGAAGAGTTTTGTCGTTGTTAGTGTCTTTAATTAATTGTTGTTTTTCTTTGATTTCAGCTTCAATAGGTTTTAATTGTTCTGCTCTTTTCTTTTCGATTTCGTTCTTTTTAGCTTTGTTTTGTGCTTGTTTTTGTTTTGCTGCTGCTTCTTTTTGTGCTGCAACATCTTGTTTTGCAGCTTCTTTAACTGCATTTAAGTCGCTTTTTACTGCATTTTTGAAAGCATTTCCAAATTCGCTTGCAGCAAATACGGAACTAACGCTCAAGCATAGTGCCAAAGCCAACCCTAGATATTTTTTCATACACAACACTCCTTTTAACTACCCCCTTATGATAACATCTATTTGTGCCTTTGTAAACTTAAAACCCTACAAGCCTTTTGCCTGTAGGGTTTTCATTGTTTTTATCCCCCGCTTATGCTCAAACAGAGTTTTACTCCGTTGTAAAGTGTCATATTTATATATAAATAAAAAAATTTTTTGGTTCAAAATTTCAGGAAGATAATTTTATTTACAATTTTTTACAACTGTATTTATAGCTGTGTATTTGGTTGCAATTATAAAATCAAAGTGCTAAAATTTTTGTAATGTGAGTTTTTTAAGGTCAATAAATGGTTATAAAGAAACCCCAAAGCGCATCTGAAAGAATTATCCTTGCATTAGACGTCGACACACTGCAAGAGGCTCGTGAGCTTGTTGTCCAGCTGAAAGACTATGTAGGATATTTTAAAGTCGGTCTGCAGCTCTACACCGCTTGCGGCTATGATTCCGTAAGAATGATTCATGATATGGGTGCAAAAGTCTTTTTTGACGCTAAGTTTCACGATATTCCAAATACTGTGGCTCGTGCAAGTGCAAATCTTGTAAAAAATGACGTAGATTTTTTTGACTTGCATATTAAAGGCGGCTCAAAAATGCTTTCTGCCACTTGTCGTTTATGTAGAGAAGTTGCAAAAAAATATAACAAACCTATCCCGACTATTTTGGGTGTGACTTTGCTCTCCAGTTTCGGGCAAAAAACTCTTAATCAAGAATTAAATGTAAATATGAATATTGACGAGTATGTTTCTCGTCTGGCAAAAGTTGCACTGGATGCTAAACTTGACGGGGTTGTGGCTTCAGCTTCAGAAGTTGGTGCCATAAGACGCGTATGCGGAGATGACTTTATAATAGTTTGTCCTGCTATTCGCCCCACTTGGTCGGTTGTAGATGATCAGGTAAGAGTCGTAACACCAACTGATGCTATTGAAGCAGGTGTTGATTATATGGTTGTAGGCAGACCGGTAATTTTTGCAAAAGACAGAATTGAAGCAATAACACTTATAATTGATGAAATTGAAGAAGCAAAAGAAACAATCGAAGAAAGAATATAGAAAAAGGTTGATATGAGAACAAATTTCGGTATTCCAAAAGAACTAAAAGAAGGCGAAACGCGTGTTGCGCTGACTCCTGATTCTGTTGGTATGTTAACTCACAAAGGACTTTCCGTTGCCGTTGAATCAGGCGCAGGGGATTTAAGCGGATTTGACGATTCTCAATACGAACAGGCGGGGGCAAAAATTGTCAGTGATGTTCGTGAATTGTGGGAAAAATCAAATATTATCGTAAAAGTTAAAGAACCTCAAAAGTGTGAGTACCAATATTTTAGAGAAGACTTGGTAATTTTTTCATATCTTCACCTTGCAGTTGAAGAAGAATTGACAAAAGAGCTTTTAAAGAAAAAAGTTTGTGCGGTTGCAACCGAATCTGTTCAAACAAAAATCGGCGAGTTGCCTCTTTTAAGACCTATGAGCGAAGTAGCGGGCAGAATGAGTATTCAGCTCGGCGCAAGATTTTTGGAAAAACAAAACGGAGGCAGGGGCTTGCTTTTAGGCGGAGTGCCCGGAGTTGCACCTGCTAAAGTTGTTATTATAGGCGCAGGTGTAGCTGGAGCAAATGCAGCACAGGTGGCGCTTGGCATGGGGGCAGATGTTTCTGTTCTTGATATAAATTCAAGACGTATGTCAAATTTGGATATGTTTTTCTCGGGTCAAATTAAAACATATTACTCTAACCCCTCAACCATAGCAGAACAGGTTAAAGAGGCGGATTTACTTGTAACTTCGGTATTAATTCCCTCCGCTCGTGCTCCAAAGCTTGTAAGTGCGGATATGGTTAAAACCATGAAAAAAGGCTCGGTTATTATAGATATAGCAATTGACCAAGGCGGAAACGTCGAAACAATCGACAGAGTAACAACTTTGGACAATCCTGTTTTTGAAAAATACGGCGTACTGCATTGTGCTGTGCCAAATATTCCTTCATATGTTCCAAAAACCGCGTCATATGCTTATTCTTATGCAATTTTACCTTATCTTCAAGATTTGGGCGAAAAGGGCGCTTTTGTTGCATTTAAAGAAGATGAAACCTTAAGCAGCGGAGTTTCAACGTTTAGGGGTGCTGTTACAAATGAGGCTCTTGCTCAGTCTTTAGGTTATGAGCACACGGAAATTTCAGTTTTAATAGGTTTTAAAGTTAAATGATAAATGACGCAGACAGAATAGTTTTTAAATTTGGTACAAATATCCTGAGAAATGAAGAGGGTGAAATTTCCCTTACTCATATGTATTCTTTCATAGAAGATATTGCATCTTTAAGGAAAAAAGGCAAAGAAGTTCTTGTTGTAACCTCTGGCGCTGTGGGTATAGGTGCAAAAAAACTAAAAGTTGACACAAGTGCAAGTAATGTCTTAAAACAAGCTGCAGCCTCTGTCGGACAGCAGATTTTAATGCGCATATGGCAAGACGGTTTTGAAAAATACGGCATATCCGTTGCTCAAATACTTGTTACTGAGGATGATTTTTCTAACAGAAAAAAATATTTAAGCTTAAGAAATACCCTCTCTAAACTTTTAGAGCTTGGTATTGTTCCCATAATTAACCAAAATGACGCGGTGTTGCCTTCAGAACTTGTGCATGTTTGCTTTTCGGACAATGATAAACTCTCTGCCATTGTTGCCTCAAAGCTTGATGCAGACTTGCTTGTAATGGTTTCAGATATTGACGGTTTATTTGATAAAAACCCAAAAGAATACCCTGACGCAAAAAAAATAGATGTTGTAGAAAAAGTAACTCCAAAGATTGAAAAACTCGCTTCAGGTGCTTCTCTTGGCGGCAGAGGCGGTATGATTACAAAACTTTCCGCTGCAAAAGTTGTAAACCTTTCAGGGCTTTGCGCTATGATTGTAAACGGTAAAAAACCGCGCATTATAAAAAGAATTTTTGAAGAAGAAAACGTAGGTACGATATTTTTACCAAATAAAATTCTTTCTCACAAAAAACGCTGGATTGCATACGCCACAAATATCATGGGTGAAATTGTAGTTAATGCGGGAGCAAAATCTGCTATAATTGACAAGCAAAAAAGCCTTCTTGCTGTCGGCATTGTTGATGTTATAGGCGATTTTAAGGCAGGAGAAATTGTAAGTATTTTTGATGAAGAAGGCGAAGAGTTTGCCCGTGCTATGGTTAACTACAGTTCTGATGAGTGCAGAAAAATCATGGGCGCACATAGCCATGAGATAGAAAATATTTTAGGCTATAAAGGTGACGATGACGTTGTCATAAAAGACAATCTTGTAATTTTATAAGGGAGAGCTATGGATAATATAAAAGATATTGCAAAAGCTGCAAAAGAAGCTTCACTTGTGCTTTTGGGAGCAAGTACAAAACTTAAAAACGACGCTCTTGAGGCTATGAGAAAAAATCTTGAACTTCATAAAAGTGAAATTTTTGAAGCAAATAAAAAAGATTTAGACGAGGCAAAAGCCCTTGTAGAATCAGGCGAGATAACTCAATCCACTTATTCAAGATTGAAACTGGATGAAAATAAAATGAGAGATATGCTAAAAGGCATAAGCGACGTTATTTCTCTTGAAGACCCCGTAAATAAAGTTTTTTGGACAAAAGAACTTGATGATGGCTTGGTTTTAAAGAAAATCTCCTGTCCTATAGGGGTTATCGGGGTTATTTTTGAGGCCCGTCCCGATGTAATTTCTCAAATTGCCTCTCTTGCAATAAAATCAGGCAATGCGGTTATTTTAAAAGGCGGAAAAGAATCAAACAACACTAATGCTACAATTGCAAAAATAATAAATGAAGCGCTTAACAGTGTTGATGCTTTTCCAAAAAATGCCATTAACCTTGTGTTTAAAAGAGATGATATAAAAGGACTCTTAGAGCTTGATGAATACGTGGATTTAATCATCCCGAGAGGCTCAAATAAACTTGTTAAATACATTCAAGAAAATACAAAAATTCCCGTATTAGGTCATGCCTCAGGCATTTGCCATATATTTGCAGATAAAACCGCAAAGCCCGAGCTTGCAAATAAAGTCTGTGTTGACGCTAAAGTTCAGTACCCGAGTGCATGTAATGCTGTTGAAACTATACTTGTGCACAAAGACTATCCGCAGCTTGATGAATTAAAAGAAGCGCTTAAAAGTGCGGGTGTTGAAATTGTTGAAAATCCTGATGATTTTTCGCATGAATACGGAGATAAAATTGTTTCTCTAAAAGTCGTAAACGATGTAGATGAAGCAATAGCGCACATTAACAAATATGGTTCAGGGCATACTGATTGCATTTTGAGCGAAGATAGTGAAAATGTTGAAAAATTTATGAACTTTGTAGATTCTGCAGGAGTTTATCACAACGTTTCCACTCGTTTTTCAGACGGTTTCAGATATGGTTTTGGCGCAGAAGTAGGTATTTCAACAAACAAAACCCATGCCAGAGGTCCTGTGGGCTTAGATGGGCTAACAATCTACAAGTACAAGCTTTTTGGCTCTTATCAAACGGTTGAACCGTACGCTAAGGGCGAAAAAACTTTTAAACATAAATTTATTTAATTATTTTTTTGTTATAATAAAATAATCTAAGTAACAACAAAAGGCGCACTTATTAGATGCAAGAGATTATAGAGAAAATAAATAAACTTAAAAAAGAGCGCAAAGCGATAATTTTGGCGCATTGCTATCAAAA
>CALUYX010000013.1 GCA_944325115.1 Candidatus Gastranaerophilales bacterium
ATAAAAGCAAGGTTTGCAAAGTTTCATCTTGACAAAAAACAAATTAAGCCTGATGATTTAATTTAACATGCAATACATTAAAAACAGTGTTTTTCTCTACCTTACGCCCCGCCAGCGCTCCATGTTGGTGAGCTTTTTGAGGTCTTTTGTAAAAAAACACCCAAAACTTACTAAAGATGAGCTTTTGGATAAATTCATAGAAGAAGAAAACTACTATAATGATGTTGGCAATGCTCATTTTGAGTTTGCGCTTGAGAATTTTTCAAATGATGAATTTCTGGAAGATATTAAAAAATTTTTTGAGTATATTTTTTGGGAAAATAAACAAAAAGAAGCTCAAAAGCCTCTTATAGAAAGGCAGAAAGCACTTCAAAAAGAGGCAAGAAAGCGGGCAAATGATTTTAAAATGTCAAAATTAAAGCCCACAAAAAAGCAGCTGTGGTATTATGAAAAAGTGGCACGCGCCCATAATGTTGCACAAAAGCCTCTGGAGGGTGCTACAAGGCTTGATTTAAGAAACTGGATAATGGAGATAATTGAGCCTCAAACTACAAAAGAAGAAAACGCTGATGAATGAAACACTGAATGAAATAAAAAAAATTTTAAATGACGCAAATGTCGATGAGGCAAACGTTAAAGCAAGGATAATTCTTCGTGAAGTCGGCAACTTAAGCGTTGAGGATATGCTTTTACAAAAAGAGGTGCAAAATAAAGACGAGGTGCTTAATTTTGCGCGCAAGCTTGCTGAAACAAAAGCGCCCATACAGTATCTTTTAGGCTATGCAAATTTTATGGGAGAAAAGTTTATTGTAAACTCTTCCACCCTTATCCCGCGTGATGAAACAGAGATTTTAGTAAATTGTGCCCTTGATAAAATAAATAAATTAAAAGAAAAAAAACAAGATACGATAAATATCCTTGATATCGGCACAGGAAGCGGGTGTATTGCCTGCATGATAGCAAAAAATGCCCCTGAGGCTGAGGTTTTAGGCGTTGATGTAAGTTCTGACGCTCTTCAGGTGGCTCTTGAGAATGCTCAAAAGCTTGATTTGATTAAAAGGGTTGTGTATAGAAAGTCTGATATTTTTAGCGCAATAAGAGGCAGTGAAAAATTTGACGTTGTTGTGTCAAATCCTCCATATATCAAGGAAGAAGACTATAAAAACCTTGACATTGAGGTTCGCGAGTTTGAACCCAAGAGTGCGCTTTTTGCAAAAGATGACGGGCTTGAGTTTTATAAAAAAATAATTAAAAATGCTGCAAAATATGTAAATTATGACGGTTATATTGCTTTTGAATGTGCAAAAGGGCAAGCGGGAAGTATCTGTATACTTCTTGAGAGAAACGGTTTCTTGGTAACTGACGTTATAAAAGATTTAGCGGGAATTGACCGCGTGGTTGCAGCCAGAATGATACTTGTAAGTGATGAAGTTGATTATACTTTTGTTTAGTCGTTTAATATTTCTTCTTTAATTATTTTAATTAAGTATCTGCTTCTTTTTTGTACCCCCTTTTGATTGAGGTGGTATACCGTGTCGTAGAAATCTTCATATTCGAGAAATGAATCTTCAGGGTTGCCTATAAAATCTATGTTATTTTTTATAAATGCATTTTTGTATGCAATAAAATACTCTTGCGCTTCTTTTGTGTTTCTATTTTGGTATGGGAAAATAACAGGATAGATGACATATAGTTTAATATTTTCTTTTTTGCACCATTTTGCAAAATTCAAAAAAACAGGCGAGAGTTCAACAGGAGCAGAAGTGTCAATTTCTGTATTTTTTAACTGCTTCATTTTTTCGTTGTTAAAATCTGTATTGAAAACTACATCTCCTCTTTTGCTCCAACATTTATGCGAGTATGCTTTATATTTATTGTCTTCACAATCAGGGGTTTTTAGTGCATTATATTTTTCTTCTTTTTTTTGACCATCTAATAATGCACTTGGTATGTCATTGTTAATGAAGAAATTGATACAACCCATTTTGTCTTTTAGGCTTAGCTTTTTATAATATTCTTTATCTTCCGAGATTATATATTGCGTTTTAAAATCTGAAAAAGTTTTGTGCTTTGTAACGACATCAAACTCTACAGGGATAATTACCGTGTTTTTCGGCTTTAAGATTGTTTTTGCAAAGTCAAAAGTATAATCTCCAAGCCCTCCGTGCAGACCAAGATTTATTACGGACTTTTTTGTTTCTTTTGAGATTAAATCCGAATTAACACCAAAAAGAGTATTGCTGCCTGAAAGAAGTATAATAGTATCTGCGTTGTTGTATTTAGAGTTAATTTCTTTTTTCTTATTCAGCCAAAAAAATACAATCTCTGTTTCGCTTTTGTATGAAAGAGGAAACTTTTTGATTAAATAATCTCCAAAAAGCATCATTATGGAAAATAAAAATGCTGTTAATAAAATGCTTAGTATAAAAAATTTTCTATATTTTTTCATATTTTCCTCTTAAAAATTGAAATACAAAAACGGAGAAACATAGCTTGATTTTGTTAAAACAAGAAGTGAACAGACAAGCATAAAACTAAGTGATACAAGATAGTAAACATTTAATTTTAATATTTTTGCACTAGGTTTTAATTTGCCTATAAAAATAACGAATATTAATATGATAAGTAAAATTAATTTTAAAAGACCCCAACTGTGCTCTAAATTATCGTTAACATCAAAAAATACCGTTAACTTGCTAAATTCCGGCAAGTAAAATCCGTTTGCACCAAACATTGCTTTTATAAGTTCTTTTGCCCCGTTTAAATTTGTAGCTCTAAAGAATATCCAAGCTATATTTACAAAAATAAAAGTAATTGCCCAACAGATGAAATCAGGCAAGACTATTTTTGTGTTTTTCCATAGTCGATTTATACAAAGTGCAACCCCATGGAGTGCGCCCCATATGATAAACATCCATCCTGCTCCATGCCAAAGACCGCAGAGAATAAATACAATCATTATATTTAAGTATGTGCGCCATTTTCTTTTATTCCTGCTTCCTCCAAGTGGAAAATACAAATAATCTTTTAAGAACGAAGATAATGTCATGTGCCATCTTCTCCAGAAATCTTGAATAGAAGTTGCACAGTAAGGGTTGTTGAAGTTTTCGGGAAGTTTGATGTTGAACATTTTTCCCAAACCAAGAGCCATGTCGGTATATCCCGAGAAGTCATAATATATTTGAAACGTATAGCAAAGAGAAACAATCCACCCTTCAACACATGTAAGTGCTTGAGGATTATTAAAACCAAAATCTGCCCATACGGACAGGGAGTCTGCTATAACGCTTTTTTTAAATAATCCTGTAGTAAAAAGGTAAAGCCCTTGTGTAAAGTTTTTCCAATTAAAGAATTTTGTCCAAGCGCTTTGTAACTGTGGCATAATTTCTTGATGGCGAACAATGGGACCTGCAATTAATTGAGGGAAAAATACGACAAAAAGGGTATAATTTAAAAAGTCATACTCTTTTGTTTTTTCATAATAACTGTCTATCAGGTATGCGATTTGTTGAAATGTAAAAAAACTTATTCCAAGGGGCAAAACAACGTTTAAGATACTAATGTCGGTGTGAAAAAAAGTATTTATGTTATCAATAAAAAAATTATAATATTTGAAATAGCCTATGCTTAAAAGGTTTGCGCTAATACCAAAAATTAAAATAGAGCGCTTTTTAATTTTCTTTTTGTAACCGTTATTGCATAATGCGCTGCCAAGGCTAAAATTAAGACAAACAGAACATAACAGTAAAAGTAGGTATGCATTAGCCGGATAAGAAGATATCTTTGATGATGAATAGAAAAACAATGACGATATAATCAGCCAAATTTTAGCACCTGTTAACAGGCGGTATTTGTTTAAAATGAAGTAAATTATAAGAACAATCGGCAAAAAACAAAATATAAATTCTGTTGAATTGAATAACAATTTTTTCCCTTTCGTCAGGCAAGTGAGAAAATTTCATAAATTTCATCATCGCTTAATTCGGTGATTATTTTCTCGCCCGCAAACACTGCAGCGTCAGCAAGCTCTCGTTTATCTTTTATTATTTTATCTATTTTTTCTTCAAATGTTGAAAGTGTTATAAACCTGTGCACCATAACGTTTTTGTCTTGTCCGATACGGTAAGTTCTGTCTGTTGCTTGGTCTTCAACCGCAGGGTTCCACCACAAGTCATAGTGGATAACATTAGACGCAGATGTCAGGTTAAGCCCCAAACCCCCTGCCTTAAGGGATAGAATCATGATTTTTTTAGACAAGTCATCGCCAAATTCTTTAATCATCTGCTCTCTTTGCTTAACATTGAGTGAGCCGTGGAAAAACAGAGGGTCAAAGTTAAACTCATCTGCTATGATTTTTTCTAAAATTGAGCCCATTTCCTTGTATTGAGTAAATACAAGCGCTTTTTCATCGTTTGATATTATGTTGTGCAAAATAGAAATGAGTTTTTGAGTTTTGCCTGATGCGCCCTGACTCATATCACCATGTTTTAGGTAGTGATAAGGGTGGTTGCAGACTTGTTTTAAAGATGTAATAAGTTTGAAAATTGCTCCTCGTCTGTTTATACCGCCGCCTGAGTTTGCAATATCGTTCATTGATTGGTTCAAAACTCTTTCATAAAGCGCTGCTTGAGCTTTTGTTAAATAACAAAATTCATCAAGCACAACTTTTTCAGGCAAGTCAGAGATAATTGACTTATCTGTTTTAAGACGCCTTAACATAAAGGGTGAAATTGCCTTTTTAAGCTTTTGTGCGCGGGTTGTTTCTTTAAACCTTTCGATAGGCACGGAGTAATTTTTGCTAAACTCGTTAATAGAGCCCAAATAGCCTTTATTAATAAAGTCAAATATGCTCCAAAGTTCGCTCAAACGGTTTTCTACAGGGGTACCTGTCATAGCTATTTTCATTGAGGCTTTGATTGATTTTACCGCTTGAGTTTGGTTTGTAGTCGGGTTTTTGATGTTTTGTGCTTCATCAATTATGAATAAATCCCAGCTGTGTTTTTTAAATTCTTCTAAGTCAATTCTTAAAATTGCATAAGTTGTCAGGATGACATCGCAGTCAATGCTGAATTCTCTGTTAAAACCGTGATAAATAAAGGTCTTGAGGCTTGGTGCAAAGTTTTCAAGCTCTCTTTCCCAGTTGCCCATAAGAGTTGTAGGACAAGCCACAAGGACGGGTTTTTTGAGTTTGTTTTCTTCTTTTAATTTCAAAATAAGGCTTATAACCTGAATTGTTTTACCAAGACCCATATCATCGGCTATAGCACAGCCAAAACCTTTGGTAACATTGGTATACAGCCATCTGAAACCTATTTCCTGATAAGGTCTTAGTGTGCCTGTGAGATTTTTTGGTAAAGAAATTTCTTCTACACGTGTAAAGTCCGATATAATGCGTGCAAAAGCCTCATCATAGTCAAAATCATACTCGTCAATTTTGCCTGATAGCGCATGGTGTAATAACTGCATTTTGTTCATTACAAAATCAGGCTTTTTCTTGAGTCTTTCAAGGAGTTTTTGAGTTTCATCACGGTCAATGAGAATGTACTTGTCTTTGTATTTAATAAGCCCGTTTGTATCTTTTGCGAGTTTTTGAAACTCCTCGGCAGACATTTTTTCGTTCTCGCCAAGAGCAACTTCTATTGAAAAATCCATAATCTCATCAAGCGAGATGGTAGAATTTGTATTAAGATTTAACAATTCTTGAACATCGCTCAGGCGTTTTTGTTTTATTTTAGCGTTAATTGAGGCTCTCGGGATAATTACGTTATCCATACCCTCAGGCAGATTCACTTCCATGCCTGCTTGAGCAAGGTAGTATGTAATTTGCGTAATTAGTTTGTATACTCCTGATAAATCAAGCTCAAGAGTAACGTCCTCTAAGTCTTCAATGTATTTTGTCGCCCAGTTGATTTGTTTTTCTATGAGCGTTTTTTGCATTTCATCCAAATCTTCAAGGTCAATGATTTCATTTTTTGTTTTATCTTTGGCTAAAATGCGCATTAAAAACTTCTCATCATCAAGTTTTTCAATATTAAATACAGGGATGATATCATATGTTCCAAGCGACATTTCATCAAGCCAGCTTTGAATATCAAGCCCAAGGTCGTTACCTTTGAGTATTCTTTTATGAGAAGTGTTTTTTGTAAAGTAAATTGCAGCTTTTAGGTCTTTAAACTTGTAGTGCTTAACCCCTAAAAATGTGAATATAAGGTAGTTTAGGTACCTGTCGATGAGTTTTTTTGTAGTGTCGGGGTCAAGAAAATCATTCTCAAGAATTGTCTGATAAGACTTTAGATAGTCTTTGTTTTTAAAGTAAGGCTCCCAGACGATTGAAAATGTTTCTTTTTTAAATTTTACAGAGGGTATAAAGTTTAGTTTTTCAACGGTTTTTTTAACAAATTGAAAAAGGTTGAAGTAAAATTTGTAATTTTCGCTTATATCTTCGCTGAGTTCATGGTTTTCGTCAATGCCCGTAAAGTACTCAAAGAGCATATCCAAAGTAATGTCATAGCCGTATTTATCTTCGCCCGAGATGTTTTTATATTTAGCTTTAAGCTTATACAGTGAGCCTCTTGACTTAAGATAGTATTCAAAATTGTAAGGAGGGGTAATAAAAATTTCCGCCTTATTATCTGAAGCTTCAAGGATTACATCTGTTGAGCGAAGAATTTGATTTTTGGTATCAAAGGTGTCGGAGAATTCTTCTTCAATCAGTTCATACACAAGAGAAAGTGTATAGCGAAAGTCCTTATTCTTTTGAGAATATGGGTTTTGGTCCAAATTCAAAAGAAGCTTCTCTATGTCGTTTTTCTTAAAAGTAAGATTGTCCGCAACTATCATCTTATTTATTTTAATATAAACAAAATTTGTTGTATAATTTTTTTATGAAATTTGCAGTAAGAATTATCAAAAATACTTTTCATCCTCTGAAAGTGCCTGATGGGGCTAATTTGCACCATGGGCAAAAAGTTCTTGTCAGAACCGAAAAAGGTGAAGAAGTGTTTAGCGTTTTCATTGTTAATTCGGAAGTGATGAAACAATGGCAAAAGTTTAAACCTGAAGCACTTCCTTTGATTCGTACAATCAACGAAAACGATAAACCTGTTTTAGAAGAGCAAAAAAAACTTGAGGTAGAGGCGTTTTTTAAGTGCAAAGCGCTTGTTGAAAAACGCGGACTTGTGATGAATCTTGTGCAGACTCGTTATACATTTGACAGAAGAAAAATAACTTTTTACTATACTGCGCCCGAGAGGGTGGATTTTCGTGAACTTTTAAAAGATTTAACACAAGAGTTTAAAAGAGTAAGAATAGACTTAAGACACATCGGTGTTAGAGATGAAACCTCAATTTTAGGCGGTCAGGGTGTTTGCGGTCAGGATTATTGCTGCTGCAGATTCTTGAAGAAATTTGAATCGGTAAACACTAAACTTGCACGTGACCAAGGAATACCTATGACTCCGGGGAAAATTACAGGCTCTTGCGGAAGGCTTTTGTGCTGCTTAAATTACGAATATCCAAATTACCTTGAAGCAGCAAAAACCTTGCCTCCTGTGGGTTCAGGTGTTATGACACCCGATGGTGTGGCGAAAGTATTTTCTCTGAATTTCCTTAAAAAGTCCGTATCAGTTAAGCTTGAGGACGGTAAGATTAAGGAATATTCAAAAGATGATATCGAAATGATAGACCAAGAGGTAAATATTGAAATCGACACTGCTCAAAATAACTTAAATTACCATGAAGAGGGCGAAGTAGTGGATTTAAAATCTCTTGATAATGACAAGAACAGTTCAACGGGAAATATATAATGATTGAGACAAAAGAAATTTCTTCAAGAAAACTGGCAAGTGTTATTGCCCGCATATTGGATGACTTTAAAGCAGAGGACATTGTAATTTTAAATGTTGCAAATGTGTGCGTTTTATCTGACTATTTTGTTATAGCATCAGCTCAAAGTTCTACTCAGGTAAAGGGTTTGACCTCTACTGTAAGAGAAAAAATTAAAGAATATTTTGGCAGAATCCCCGCAGGCGATGAAAATGATGTTAAAAATCGCTGGAATTTGCTTGACTACGGTGATGTGGTGGTGCATATTATGCATAGTGAGCAAAGAGAAACTTATGCGCTTGAGAAGTTTTGGAATCACGCATTTAAGCTTGAACAAGATGAGTGGGAAGAAGAATCAAAAGAATTTGCAAGATATGAGTAAATTTAACCCCGCTTTACTAGGCGGGGTTAAAAGTTATTCTTCAATTTTTTGCCAGCCGTTATTTGTCAGTTCGTATTCTCTTTTTGCTTTAGAAACATCAATGTCTTCTTGATAAATTGTCGGTATTCCGAGATATAATCTTTTTGCCATTTTTGCTCTGTTGTTTTCATCTTCTTGAAGACCTTCAATGTAGACTGCGGGTTTTCCTTGTTTGTAATTTAGTTCTTTCCCTTGTATAAACGAGCCGTCATTTTTTTGTTTGAAATCTTCGCTGTATAGTATTAAATTTCCATAGTCAAACGCTATTTTTGCTTCTCTTTCATAAGAGCAGTCGGCATGAAAAACTTGATTTTTTGTAAACCACCTGGGCATAAAGTAGCTGTATTTGTAGGATTTTTCTATTTTGCGTGTTCCGTCTGAAAGTACTTCTATATTTTCTGCGCAATCGTTTGGTGTTCCCAATGACGTGTAAATTTCTTTTCCGATTTTTTTGTATCCATCAGGATGTTTTTCGAAATCTTCCCGATATATGTCCAGGCTATAAAATTTATAATGCAGTTCTTTTTCTATTTTTTCTGACCCGTCTGAGGATTTTTCATAGCCTTTAATATATTCTTTAAGTTCTCCGTTTTTAAATTTTATTTGTTTTGCTACTTTAATTGACCCGTCAGAAAATCTTTTAATGCCTTCTTGAATTTTTAGGTCATCACCTTTTAATTC
Source organism: Candidatus Gastranaerophilales bacterium (assembly GCA_944325115.1). Lineage (GTDB taxonomy): Bacteria > Cyanobacteriota > Vampirovibrionia > Gastranaerophilales > Gastranaerophilaceae > Galligastranaerophilus. The sequence goes on from CALUYX010000013.1 coordinate 8,927, forward strand.
ACTTGTTCTTATAAGGTTGCCTTTTTTGTCATATTCTTTCATTACTTTAGAATTGTCGCTTTCCCATATTTTTCTTACAACAGTTCCGTAAGGTCCTGTTTTATTTCCTTCTTTAAAGAAAGCCATTACTTCGCCATATGCTTCTTGCGCTTCATCTTGTGCTAAAAAAGACTGCTCGTCTATATAATCACTTATTTCATCGAGGTAATCTCTCATCTCTTTTTCTAATTTTTGTGCAGACAAAATTGCATTATGGCAATTGCAAAAAACCTGTTGTGCATATGCAGGTATATAAGTATCGATTGTGCAATCCTGTTTATTGCCGCTAAAGGTTACGGTGTCAAATCCCATTTTAATATTTGAGTTTGCGATTGATTTTCTGTATGGTGCTATATTTTTATTTATTTTGTTGATTATATTGTTAATGCCCGATACTCTCATTAATATCCCTTTCCATTACTTATGTTTATATAAAACATGTAAAAATTTTTTGTGCACTAAAAACCCCGCTTTACTAGGCGGGGTTAAATGTTATTCTTCAATTTTTTGCCAGCCGTGTTCGGTTAGTTCATATATCCAAGGCTCTTTATGATATGGCATACGCGCGTCAGTGTCATCGGATTTTGTCCAATACCAACTCGGTTTTCCATCTGTATAGAATGCTTTTTCTTCTACTGTCCAAAATCCGTCGCCAAAGCCTATATAGCCTTCTTTGCACTGACTTGGTTTTCCGTCTTCAAAAAATACGGTAATGGTTTTTTCTTTGGATTTTTCATCCAAACGCTCATAGTCTTTTTCATACACATGCAGTTTGCCATTTTTCATATATATTGCCTCGCCTGTTTTTGTTATGAAATTGTTGAGCTTCTCACAGTTTTCTTTATAGAAAGATAAATCTCCGTTATCTTCAAATTTTATTTCTTTTGCTATGGTTTCTGAGCCATCCTTTAATATTTTATGGTCTTTTAGATAGTGGGTCATATGTCCGTGCTTGCTTTCAAATTTTATTTCTTTTGCTATAGTTTCTGAACCGTCATTTGATATCTTATGGTCTTCTTTATACAGCTTTAATTTTCTGTTTTTAAGGTCAAAGGTTACTTCTTTGCCTGTTTCTTTTTCTTCAATGCTTTCTTTTATCGTTAAAAGACTTTTTAATTTGTCAAGTTTATACTGTTTTACAAGGTTACCGTCTTTGTCATATTCGTTCATTATTTTATAAACATTTCTCCAAGATATTCGTCTTGATGTTCCATCGGGTAAAAATTTATCGCCTTCTTTAAATAGTGCCAGTGCTTCTGTGCAGCGCGGTAATTCTCTTGCGTTTATTTCATCTGCCTCTTTTTTTGCAGATGCAATTATTTCATCAACTTTTTTTTGTACATTTGCCGTTGTATCATATGCTTTTGCTGCCACTTCATTGATTTGCTTACCTTTAACTGCCATAGGGTTATTTGCTTCTGCAAGTTGTAATTTTAACTTCTGTATTTCAGATTGTGCAGCTTTGTTGTCGTTTATTAATTTTGCTATAACAGGTATTAATTTGTTACTGTACGGACAATTTTTCTGTGTTCCCTGTTGTGCGCCTTTGGTGTTATTTGGTGCGTAATGTTTGTGAACAGTGACTTTTCTTCTTGCGTTGTTGGCGCTTTGCATTTCATCATTAACGGGTGAAGTTGCACTGTTATTTGTTTTGCCAAAATTAACCCTAACATTGTTAAAGTTACGAATACCTGATACTCTCATTAATACCCCTTTCCAATACTCATGTACTTGTATAAAACATGTAAAAATTTTTTTTGCACTAAAAACCCCGCTTAGTAAAGCGGGGTTAAAGGTTTATTTAACTTTTTGCCAGCCTTTGTCTGTCAGTCTGAATAACTTCCCTGTTTCCCATTCGTGATTGTAAGATTCAGGCTGTTTTAGATTTTCTGAATATTCGCTTGCTATTCCGTTCTCAAATTTTATTTCTTTTGCTATTGTTTTTACTCCGTTTGCAGACCGTGTAAGGTTTTCCATATACGTTTTTGGAAGTCCATATTCATAATTTATTTCTTTTGTTATTTTGTCGTCAGGTATTTCACGGTATAAAGTAGGCTCCCCGTTTGCAACACCGATTAATTTTGCATTTTTGTTGGACCGTTGGTTGGGATATATCTCAACCCCTTCGATATAGGCGTACTGTTTTCCTTCATAAAATAGTACTTCTTTTGCCAGTTTATAGAAGCACTCGCCGAATTCTTTATAACCTTCTCGGTAGCAATTCAGCTTGCCTTTTGAGTCAAAACAAATGGCTTTCTTGTGTGTTATTATGCCATCGGGATGTTTTTCATAATCTTCAATATATTCTTTTATTGTTTTGCTTGTATAGTCAAATGACATATCTTTGCCGATTTTTTCTGACCCGTCAGGATGTTTTTCTTGGTCTTCTAAATATTTACGCATTTTCCCATTTAAAAAGCGCATTTCTTTTCCGATTTTTTCTGACCCGTCCTCAGTGCTTTCTATATCATCTTTTACCGTTAAATGTTTCTGTATATAATGATATTCTTTGTCTAATTCGGATTTTCTTTTAAGCTTGCCGTTCTTATCAAATTCTTCCATTGTTACAATATTATCTTTTTGTGTTATTCTTCTTAAAATAGTCCCATCCGGAGCTATTTCATCGCCTTTTTCATATAATTCCATTATTTCATTGTATACGTCTTGTCCGTATTTATATATCTCACTTGCCATATTAAAGGTATTTTTTTCTGCTTCATCTAATGTTATTTCCATGTTTTTTATGTATGCACGAATTGACTTATCTGTTTCTCTAAATTCATCAATAGCAGATTGTACTTCTTGCGGGACATATTTTTTCACTCCGTATTGTCCGCTAATGCCTGTAAAGCTCAGAGCATCAAGCCCTTTTGCGTTTATTTCTTTATAAACAGGCACTGTGTTGTTATTCACCTTGTTAAAATTTGCTCTGTAAAAGTTTGTGCTATTAATACCTGATACTCTCATTAATACCCCTTTCCAATACTCATGTACTTGTATAAAACATGTGAATAAAAGAATTTTACACTAAAAACCCCGCTTAATTAAGCGGGGTTAATGTTATTCTTCAATTTTTTGCCAGCTGTTATTTGACAATTCGTATTCTTTTAGTGATTCAAGCCCATAAGCAGAGCCTTTAATATCCATAATGCAATTATTTGCCTTGCCGTCCTTAAAGCTTATTACAAAAGCCTTTTTCCATGTGCCATCAGTAGATTTTTGATAATCTTTTTGATATTGCAAGGGTTTTGCATCATCATAATTTATATTTTTGTCAATTGCCCAAGAGCCATCGGGAAAAATTTCATCATTTTCTGTGTATCGGCACAGCTCCCCGTCTATGGTAAAGAGCAAAGCTTTTTGTATTTTTGTTGTGCCATTTGTTGTGTTTTTATTAAATTCATATTTACCATCAGTATATAGTGCTTCCGTGCTTCTTGTGCCATCGGCAAGTTTTTCTTTGTTTTCGGTATAGTTGAGCATTCTTCCGTATAACAAGTTGGCTTCTTTTTGTGTTTTTTCATATCTGTCGGCACGTTTTTCGTAGTTTTCTTTGTAGAATCCTAAGTAACCGTAATTAAAATGCATTTCCTGCTCTACTTTTTTAGAACCGTCAAGAGATTTTTCATAGCCTTTTATATATTCTCTCAGTTCTCCGTTTTCAAATTTCATTTCTTTTGCTATTTTTAGCGTACCGTCATCAAGTTCTTCAATGCCTTCTTGAACTTTTAAACTTTTGCCGTTTAGCGTTGATATTTTTTTAATTTCACCGTATTTATCAAACTCTTCCATTATGATGGTATTGTCTTCTTTTTTGATTCTTCTTAAAACAGTTCCATCCGAGTCTGTTTTGTTGCCTTTTATAAGTGTTGCAATTGTTTCATTGTATATTTTTTGACTCTCTTTATTTGCTTTTTTGCCTTTGCTTATTATGTCTTTTTCTGCTTCTTCAAAATGTTTTTGCGCATTTTTTGCTAAAGTTTGTGCCGCTTTATCCGTTTTATTAAATTCATCAATGGCAGATTGTACTTCTTGCGGGGCATATTTTTTCACTCCGTATTGTCCGCTAACGCCTGTAAAGCTCAGAGCATCAAGCCCTTTTGCGTTTATTTCTTTATAAACAGGCACTGTGTTGTTATTCACCTTGTTAAAATTTGCTCTGTAAAAGTTTGTGCTATTAATACCTGATACTCTCATTAATACCCCTTTCCAATACTCATGTACTTGTATAAAACATGTGAATAAAAAAATTTTACACTAAAAACCCCGCTTAATTAAGCGGGGTTAAATTTTTATCTGTTAATTTTTTGCCAACCGTCTCTTGTTAATCTATAGGTTTCTTTGTGCGGATTGGTTTGCGGGTTGTATGTAAGGCTTATTTGACTTGGTTTTCCGTTATCAAAATTGATTACTCTTTTTGGTTTGTTTAAGGTGTTTAAGTCAATGCTGCAGCCGTTGTTTTCTACGTATAAAAACGGCTTGCCGTAAACAAAATCGACTCTTTTTTCTGCTGAGATATTATTGTTGTTGCCATCTATTATAAAATTTGTCTTGTATGTGGATATATTACCTTTTTCGTAGTTCAAAACTTTTGCTGTTGCGGTTTTTTTGCCTGAAAAGCTGTCATTTTCGCTGTATTTCATAATATTGCCGCTTGGGGAGTAATCAATTCGCTTGTCAAAATTTAAGACTCCATTTTCACGGCGTACATTTTTTTGATAAATGTATGGAAGTTCGCTGTTGTATGCAAAAGTAATGGAATTATCTATTGTAAAAGAGCCGTCCGGGTATATTGCTAAATTTGCGTCGTATCCGTGTATTTTTCCATTCTCAAATTTATACAATTTGTCTATATGGGTGAAACCTCCTTCGAGTTCTTCATAACCCTCACTGTATAGTTTCGGCTTGTTATTTATAAATTCTGCTCTTATGAATGTTCCGTCTTCTTTTGTGCCTTGAATGGCTGTTTCGTTATTTGATTTTTTATATATTTTGAATATGGTTGTTCCGTCTTCTTGCAGCCCTTCTCCTTCTTTTAGGTATTCAACGAGGTTTTTGTATATTTCTTTTGATTCTTTTGTTATATAAAATCCATTTGCTATCACTTTGTAGGATAGTTTTCTGGCATCATTGTCGAGATTTTCAATTTCTTTATTTGTTTTTTTGAAATTATTTAGGACTTCGTTTATATTATATCTGTCATTTTGCACTTTTGACTTTGCTTGAGCTATTTTTGCCAGCGCAACAAAGGCATTTGTATTCATTGTTATTTCTTTGCCGTTAAAATCATCGGCATTGCTTTTGTTTTCTATGTTTGAGCCGAAGTTTATTTTGTTTGTTTTTCTAATGTTGTTAAATTGGCTAATGCTTGTAATTCTCATATTTTTCCTTTTCTTTGTAAATAAAATTTTTAATAGTCGCTTTCTTCCCAGCCTGCTTTTGTTAATTCATACATTTTTTCTACAGAGTCGTCTTCAGCATCATATCCAAGCATAATGCATACGGGAACGTCATTTTCATAAATAATTTTTGTGCCTACTGCTGTTTCAAATTCGGATTGACCTTCTATATCTTCTTCGTAAGAATCAATTTTGCCCCTGTAGTAGTTAATGCACCTTGCTGTTTTTTCTTCGCCTTCGTATTGTGACTCGATGTCTTCTCTGTAGAACATTGGCAAATTGTTTTCAAATACTGTCTCAAGCTCTGTTGAATCATTGTTAGAAGGTGATACAACTTTATTTTGGCGGTATTCGGTGAGTTTATTATCTGCAAAATCGTACATTCTTGCTACTTTTATGTTGCCATCTATGCTGTAATCGCAGTCTTCTTCAATCCAGTATGTGTCATCATTTGAAAAGCATATGTGCTTTTTTGCTTTTGATGAGTCATCGGGGTAATCTATGTAGCCTTCTCCATACCAAGAGGGTACGCCATCGCAGTAAGCATAATCTTTAGCTGTTATTAGTGTACCGTCTTCAAGTTCTTCTTCTCCTTCTCTAAAGTTTACTAACCTGTTGTCTTTAAAGTAAGAAGACCTCAGGAGCTTGCCATTTTTGTCAAACTCTTCCATGACCATGCTTTTGCTGTCTTTTTGTGTTATTTTTCTTAAAACCTTGCCATCAGGCGTGATTTCTTCCCCTTTGCTGAAAAGTTCACTTACTTCTTTATATTTTTCACTTGCTTCAAGTTTTGCTGCCAGTGCTTCCTTTTGCTTAGCAAGTGCTTGGTTTTGAATTTTTTTGAGGGTTATATTTGTTCTTCTTTGTGCCCTTTGTGCATCTTCAAGTATTTCTTTTACTTCATCGGGTGCATTTTTATAGACCATTGTGTTTATAATGTTTGCTTTTGCAGCTGCAATAAGCTTATTTACATCTACATATACAATGCTTTCGGGGGTTTTGTTTTCCTCCTGTGGTTTAGAGGTAAAATTTACCTTGTTTTGTCTTTGTATTGTGTTTATTTGATTTATTTTTGTAATTTTCATAACTTTCGCTTATATTTGTGTGTGTTTTTATAAAACATGTGAATAAAAAAAATTTACATCAAAAATCCCTCTTAGTTAAGAGGGATTTGATATTATTGTGCAGCTTCTTCCCAGCCAAAATCGGTTAGTTTGTACTGTTCTGTCGGTTTTTTGACCCGTTTATAAAATGTATCGGTTTTCCGTCTTCAAGATATATTTTCTTTGTACTTTTCCAAAGACCGTTTGAAAATTGCTCATAATCTTCTTCGTATTTTTCGGGTTTTCCGTTGTGAAGACAAACCTTTTTTGCTGCTTTTTGCGACCCGTCCGCAAATCTTTTGTTGTCCTCTATGTACAAAGACGGTTCTTCGTTTTCAAGATACAGTTCTTTTTCTGTTTTTATTGAACCGTTTGCTGTTGTGTGCTCTTTTGTGCAAAACTGTATATTATTGTTCCTTGAATATGTCGCTTCTACGTTTTTTGTTCCGTTAGAAAGTATTTCTTTGCCTTCTGTGCAATTGTATGATTTATCGTGTATTAAATTCATCTCCCTGCGCGTTTTTATCTTGCCGTCGGGATGTTTTTCAAAATTTTCCCGATAATAATTCAGGCGTCCGAGGTTGTAATACATTTCTCTTGCTGCTTTATACGAGCCATCGAGTGATTCTTCGATTCCTTCTTTGTATTGGATTAGTTTTCCCGTATAAGTGTGCTCCAGTGTGACTTCTCTTGCGATTTTCAGTGTTCCGTCATCAAGTTTTTTTATGCCGTCTTGAACTTTTAAGCCCTGATTATTTAATTTGGCAACTTTTACAAGTGAGCCGCTTTCATCATATTCTTCCATTATTTTTGTTTCGCCGTTTTGTGTTATCTTTCTCAAAACAGTTCCATCAGGTGTTGTTTTGTTACCTTTTATAAAGGAGTCCATTGTTTCATTTAACAGAAATTGTCCGTCTTTGTATGCATATTTTCCTTGAGTTTGTATACTTTCTTTTAATTTATCAACACGTTGCATATCTTTTGTTAATGCTGCTATGGTTCTGTTGATTGATTGAATGTCGCAAACGGCGGATTTTATGCTTTCGGGTATGTGTTTTTTGATTTCATATTGTCTGTTAATGCCTGTAAAATTGAGGGCATTGTATCCTGAGTTGTTTAATTTTTTATTGGATAGGGTATTATTGTTTGCTTTATTAAAATTTGCACCAAAATTTCCGAGGTGATTTACACCCGATAATCTCATTATGCTTTCCTTTCTTGTGCTTATGTGCTCATATAAAACATGTAAAAAAATATTTTGCGCACTAAAAACCCCTCTTTAGTTAAGAGGGGTAAAATATTTCTCAGAAAGCATATATACTACAGTTTAATTTTTCTGAATACTTTTTTTACTCCATCTGCCGACTCTTCATAATTTTGGGTATATAAAACAGGTATTCCGTCGCTGTAATTAATTATAAGCCCCCTTGTTTTTGAGCCGTCGCTATGGCTTTTGTAATTTTCTTTATATGAGGATATTATTCCGTTTTTGTAATCAATAAGTTTGCTTGCTTTTTGTGTTCCGTTGCTTAGGCTTTCACGGTTTTCCTCGTAACGTGATACTTTGCCATTTTCAAAATCTACATTTTTTTCTACTCTCCAAGAGCCATCGGCTGATTTTTCGTGTCCTTGAGTGTACCAAGCGGGTTTGCCATTTTCAAAGACTGCATATTTGTCTTGTTTTATAGAACCGTCGATTGATGTTTGACGATTTTCGCTGTAACTGTACAATTTATTCCCGATAAATATTGACTCTCTAAAAAGTTTTCCGTCGTTGTTAAATTCCTGCATTGTAGAACTGTTTCCGTTTTCTGTTATTTGAACGGTTTTGTCAGGATAGGTTTTGTTGCCTTGTTTGTAAAGAGCGCTTAGTTCATTGTATGTTTTTTCTATTTCTTTTTGTATATCTGCTGCTGCTTTTTTGCTGTAATTTGCAGCATTGTTGCACCCCTCCAGCACTTCTTGTTTGAGGGCGGATTTTGAACTTAGAACTAAAATATCTCCGTTGTTTGTCGGTTCATTAGTCTTGTTTGCGGGTTGAGTTGCAAAATTATTATTAAAATTGGCTCTAAAACTAAAATAGTTGTTAATACTTGTTACTCTCATTAAATATCCCTTTCACTTATACATGGTATTTAAAACATGTAAATAAAAAAATTTGTGCACTAAAAACCCCTCTTTAGTCAAGAGGGGTAAATATCATTTAATTTGTTTCCAAGAATTATCTGCCAGCTTATAACATTGCCCTGCTTTTTCGTCTGCGGAATTATACCCAAGAGTTATATCTATGGGTTTTCCGTCTTTAAACCCTACTTTTTTTGCTCTGGTTGATGCACCGTTTTTGTAATACACTCTTCCTTCTTCGTACCAAGAGGGTTTGGAATCAACAAAATCAATGTGTTTGGATGTTTTTACGGTAGAGTTTGGAGTTATTTCAACTCCTTCTCGGTAAGTGCAGAATTTATCACTTGTTGAAATAAATTCCCTTGCGGTTTTTGAAGTTCCGTCGTTTAGTCTTTCGTATCCGTCTTTGTATATACTTAGTTTGCCATCCGTACTGTAATCAATTATTTTGCGGGCATTTGTTGATGTGTCCAGCTGTTCGTATTGAGCGGGTTTCCCGTTCATAAAAAATGTAGTACTTATTTTTTTGCCGTTTATGTCGTACTCATCCATCCACCTTGCGCCGTTTATGTCTTCGCTTAATTGTCTTAGAACTTTTCCCTCGGGCGTCATTTCATTGCCTTTTTTGTATAATGTGCAAAGTTCTTGATATTTGTCTTGGGCTTCTTTTGTAATTTTAGAAATGATTTTTTTGGCATCGTCTGTTTGTCTTTGCACACTGCCCAACAAGCTTTTTACTTCGCTTGGAGTGTTATTTCTTATGATTTTACCAATCATGCTGTTGCCTGAAAATGCCAAAGCGTCAAGAGCCCCTATTGCGGGCTTGTTTGTTGTTGTATCTGCTGCGGTTTTTGCGCCTTTTGATAAAATATCGACAGCTTTGACTGAATTTTGGGCATTTTTCAAGCCGTTTAAGTTAAAAATTCGCATAAATACTTCCTTGCAACCTATACAATAATTAAAACAATTTTTCCCGAAAAATTGCCACTAAAAAACCCCTCTTGACTAAAGAGGGGTTATATTTTTGTTACTTATCAGACTTATGCTTCTTCAGTTTCTTCAATAGCTTCTTTAATAGTTTCTGAAGCGCTAACTTCAACGTTTAATTTAGCTTTTACTTTAGATGATAATTTAACTGTCATAACAAAGCTGCCGATGTGGTTGATAGGGTTATCAAGAATGATAGATTTTCTGTCAACTTCGATACCTGTTTTTGCAAGTAATTCTTCGGCAAGTTTTTTAGTTGTGATTGTACCGAAAAGTTTGCCTGATTCGCCCGCTTTAGCGCTAAGTGAAATAAGCTCGGCTGCTTCGATTTTTTCAGCTTTTTCAAGAGCTTCTTGATGAAGTTTTTCTGATTTAGCTTTAATTCTTGCTATATTTCTTTCTCTTGCGGCAAGTGAACCTTCAGTTGCAATTTCTGCTACGTTGTTAGGCAATAAGAAATTTCTTGCATAACCGTCTTTAACATTTACCAAATCACCTGCTTCGCCGAGGTTTTGTACATCTTTTTTTAATATAACCTGCATGGTTTTCTCCTTTTTTGACTTGTGTTTATGAATAATTTTAATTAAAACATTTTATAAACACAAGTATTATGTTTAATTTTCCTTAACTTTAGATTTTTTTTCGTCTTCTTCGTCGGAATCTTCTTCGTCGGATTCATCATCTTTAGAGTCCTCTTCTTCAGATTCTTCCTCAATTTCGTCTTCTTGCTCGTCTTTTTGAGTGCTGTCTTGAACGCCTGCAAGGACTGCTGCTCGCTCTTTTATCAGCTCTTCAAGCTCTTCAACAATTTCTTGAGCTTTGGCTTGAGTTTTAATAGCCTGTTCTTTAATTGCCTCATCTATTTCTTCGTCAGTTTTGGCACGAGTAACGGGAATTGCAAGATTCAAAACAGTGGAATTATCGCCGGCGTTTATTTCAAGTTCAAAGCGCTCCTCGTCAATTTCCATGTATTTTGAAATTGTCGAAACGAGTTCCTCCTTAAGCATTTGCATGGCACGCTCAGAAAAACCTACCCTATCTTGCATAAGGACTGTTTTTAGCCTGCTCATTGCAACGCCTTTTGTTTCGTCATGCACATTTTGGCTGACAAAGAAACTCAAGACTTTATTGTATAAATCAGAAAAAATATCTCTCATATTAAGCCTTCACTTTCTTTGAAAAGAATTTTTTAATTTTCTCTACAAGTGTTTTTGGCTGGTCAATATCAAGGAATGGCACTTCTTCGCCTTGGATTCTTTTTGCAACATTCATATATGCTTGACCTGCTAGAGAATTTTCGTCATTTACAATGGGCTCGCCTTTGTTTGTTGAGGTTATAACCCCTGTATCCTCAGGAATGATACCGATAAGGTCGCATGAAAGAATTTCTACAACATCTTCTACGCTCATCATGTCATTTGTTTTAATTAAGTTAGGACGAACACGGTTTACAAGTAAGCGGTATTTTTCAACTTCTTCTTTTGCTTCAAGTAAGCCTATTATTCTATCCGCATCACGAATAGCGCTCATCTCGGGAGTGGTAACAACAATAGCTTCATTAGCGCCTGCAACTGCGTTTTGGAAACCTTGTTCGATACCTGCGGGACAGTCAACTAAAATGTAGTCAAAGTCTTCTTTTAATGTGTCGCAGATGTCTTTAAGCTGTTCTGCCGTTACTGCGGATTTATCACGTGTTTGAGCCGCAGCAAGCAAACACAGGTTAGGGTTTTTCTTGTCTTTTACAAGAGCTTGTTTTAGTTTGCAACGCTCTTCAACAACATCAACTATTGTGTATACGATACGGTTTTCAAGACCTAAGAGCAAATCAAGATTTCTAAGACCTATATCAGTGTCGATAAGGACAACCTTGTTGCCGTCTTTAGCAAGGGCTGTACCAATGTTAGCGGAGGTTGTTGTTTTTCCTACTCCCCCCTTGCCCGAGGTAATAACTATTACAGAACCTGTCATCTATTTTTGCTCCTTTTTAATTAATTTTAAATAATACGATTGAATCATCCACAATTCTTGCTTCTTCAGGTGTGAACACGGAAGATTTAATGATATATGGAATATTTGTGCCGTCAGGACGTCTTGAATAGCAATTTGCGATTCTTAACTGCACGGCGTTCATTTTAAGTGCACGAATTTTTGCGTCACGATTGCCTTTCATACCGGCATGGGCAATTGAGCCTAAAACACCCCACACGGTGATATCGCCTGTAGCTTTAATCTCGGAACCCGGATGGCAGTCGCCTATTATTACTATATTTCCGTCAAATTCAAGCACTTGTCCCGAGCGAAGGGTTTGTGTAACGTAAATTGTTTGCTTTGAATCAACTACAACGGGCTCATCGGTTGGAGGAGCATAGTAGTCAACTTCTTCCCAAGTTTGTTTGTCTTCTTCGTTTTCATCATAGGCTTTTTTGTATGTTTCCATGACTTGTTTTTCGTTTTCATTAAAATCAATGGGTTTAAATTCTTCAAAGCCGTTACCGTTATTGTCAGATATTCCGTTTCCGCCCATATTCAAGCCGTTTCCGCCCATATCAGAGGGTAAACCGTTGCCTTTAAATTCACTTGCTTGAGCTATATCGGAACTGAATTCCTGAGCAAAAGTTTCAGATACTCCGTTTCCGCCCATATCAGAGGGTAAACCGTTGCCCTGCATATCGGAGGGCGCATTGGAATCAGTATCTTTGGGGGCTATTTCAAAACCTATTTGTTCGTTTGGCTGTTCATATTTGTCAACAAACAAAGGTGTTTGGACTTTTATGCCCATATTTTCACACATATTTTTTGTAGCTTCGTTTGGAGTTTCAATGTAGTCAAGTTCTGAAGCATAACTTGCTATTAATGATTGAATTGAAAGTATCTGCGCTTGGTTGAGTGAAATATCGCTCAATTTTAGCCCTATTTTTCTTTCTCTTGAATCAGGCACTTCAAACGCTGCCGAAACGTTGGTTATTATTTCACCGGTGTTTGTGCATCCTGTTAAATCTATAATAAATAAATCATTGTTCATAACTAATCCCTGCTCATATTCTCAATATCAACAATAGCGTAAATTTGAGAGAATTACAATTAAATATAAAGTCATGTAAAAAAAATAGCAAAAATTTTTTTGTTTGTGCGTTATAATTGAGGAAAGAATTTAGAAAAATGCAAATACAAAGAATTAACAACGTTTCATATAGAGGTAATAATGAAGCCGAAACGAAGAAAAAGAGCGAAAAGTATTCGCCCGCTGCTGCTGTCGGCGCTCTTGCAGGTGCAATCGTTCCCGTTCTTGCAATAAGTAAGGCTACAAAAGGCAAATTTACTTTTGATATTTTTGAAAATGACAGCTTGAAAAAAGATTTGGCAACAATATTAACAGTGAGCACAAGTGCAATATTGGGCGGACTGCTGGGTGGTTTAACTCAGGCAAAAACAAAAGAAGATAAAGATGCAAAAATCAAAGAATCACTTTTTGATATAACAACAGTTCTTATCCCCACAACAATCGCCACGGGCGTTTTGGGCGCAGCAAAGAAAATGAACATCAAAAATATTGCCCCCAAAATAATTGCTCCAATAGCAGGTATAGGTATTGGCATGCCTTTAGCGCAAAAAGCTTCGGGGCTGGTGGATAAATTTTTAAACAGAAATAATCCAAATGCTCAGGTTAAGGAAAGAAAACTTAAACCTCAAGACTATATTGTTCACATTGACGATTTATTGGCACTTATGATAATCTCAAAAGTTCCTTTTGCAAGTAAAATCCATGCCGATAAAATACTTCCTTTAATATACGCTTGGTGCGGTTTTGAGTCCGGTTCAAAGACTGCAGACAATAAAGATTCAACTCAGCAAGTTTAGTATTTTATTTTGTATGAAATATTTCGTGTGATAAAATTTTCTTATGAAGAAAATTTATACGTTATTTTTATTTTTGTTTTTAACTTGTACCGGTGCTTTTGCACTTGATGAGGGGCAACTCAAGGATGTTGGTATTGCAAAATATGCGGTAATAGAGGCAAAAGCAGACTATTCGCCGATTAGAACTGCACCCGATGTCAATGCGCAGCGCTTTTCTCACTTAAGAAAAGGCTTTGTAACATATGCGGATAAAGAGTACAAGGATTTCTACAGAATAGATTTAGGTCTTGATGATTATTATTGGATGGAGAAAAAATACGCAGATGTTCAGGGAGTTATCCCAAGCAAGCGTGTTCAGAAAATTGACGAGATAAAATTTAATCAGGATAAAGAAAAATACAGCATTTTTATTCCTGTCGATATTCAAAATGCGTATTCTTTTAAAGAAATATCTCATGGGCTTGAGTTTTATTTGTACGATGTAGAGTGTCCGGATATTGAAATGAAAAATAAGCCCGGAAGTTTTACTTATGAAACAAAAAACAATGTTTTATGCCTGAAATACACAACTCCCGCGCTTTTTGGCTACAATGTCGTGCCTCATAAAAAAGGACTTTTGGTTGAGATTAAAAAACATCCGCAAATTAACAGGAAAAAACCTCTAAAAGGTATAAAAGTGGTGCTGGATGCAGGTCATGGCGGTGAAGAAACGGGCGTGTGCGCATTTGGTGTGAAAGAAAAAGATGTTAATTTAAAAATCTCAAAGCAAATGAAAAAAGCGCTTTCAAAAAGAGGCGCAAAAGTTTATATGACAAGGAAAAAAGACAAATATGTGCCTTTGTATGACAGAGTAACTTTTGCTCAGCAAAAAGAGGCGGATATACTTTTGAGCATTCATCAAAATTCGCTTGCTAACCCTAAAGATGTTGTAAAAAAACACGGTGTCGGGGTTTATTATTATAACAATCAGGCTTTTGCCCTTGCAGATTCTATTCAAAGGGCTCTTGTTAAGCAAAGCGGTTTTAGAGATGACGGTGTGAACTACGCTTCATTTGCGCTTACCCGCCCGACATATCCCGTGAGCGCGCTTGTTGAGTGCGGTTATTTGATTGATAAAAACGAAATGCAAAAGCTTACAAATAAAAAATTCCAAAAAGAATTTTCTTCCGCTTTGGCAGGCGGGGTTGAAAATTATTTGAGATATTTAATTGTCTTTTAGGGCTCCTAAAAATGCAACATTAAGCCAGAAAAGTATTTGCAGTTGCGGTCTGAACCAGACTGTATCAAAAAGCCCGTGAGTCATTGTGGGCAAAATGCTTAATATGAGCGAAAAAGCTATTATTTTTGTCCTGTTTGGAGCAGTTTTTATAAGTTTTATGCAATCTTTGCAAAACATAACAAGGAATGTTAAAAAGGCAATGAGTGCAAAAATTCCGCTTTCAACGGCTATTTCAAGAGGTACGCAGTAAGAGCCCAGAGCGTCAAAGCCCGAGCGCATATAAAGTCCGTAAATCTCTCTAAAGTTTTTGTTACCGACGCCTATGCCTAAGAACGGATTATCAAGAAACATTCTGAATGATGAGGCGTAAACATTCATTCTAAAGGCTATTGAGGAATCTTCTCTAAATTCAAAAATGGAAAGTATCCTGTTTGTTATGGCAGGATTTGACATTATAAAAACAAGGGCTGCGCAAATGAGCGTCAGTGCAAGGTTTTTATACCTTTTTCTTATTGCTTTAAAGCCGCCGAGGTAATTTTGGATGTAGTAAATGCAACCAAAGCCAAATATCGCATAAAATGCAGCTATACCAAGGTATCCGCCGCGAGAACCGCTGTAGATAATTGCAACGGTAGCAAGCAACATTAAAATTAAAAAGCCTAAAAACCTTTTGTAATGCTTGTTTAAAAGGTTTATCATAGAAAGACACCACAGAGAAGAAAGCCCCACTACAAGATAGCCCGCAAGAAGGTTTGGGTTGTAGGGTTTAAGTGTTCCGTAAGCACGGGATATCACCTGTGTCGGGTCAAGGTTTGTTGTGTCTTGCCAGCCTGCTATTGCAAGTATGCCCGAGTTATTTTGAATTATTGCAATAATACTTTCAAAGCTTACAAGTCCGCCTATTGCAAGAATTGTAGGCAGGATTTTTTCTTTATTGTCCCTAAAATATGATAGAGCGCTAAAGTAAAAATACATATAAATTGCCGTTTTCATAAACCCTTTAAGGCTCAGCGCAAATAGTGTAGAGCCAAAAAGACTCAAAACCACAAAGGCAAAATATATCATAATTGCTTTGTCAAAAAGCGAGATTTTAGTCCTTGCGCCTTTTTTGATTAGCAGTTTGATACTTTGTAAAATGCTAAAGCAAAAAGCAAAAACTCCAATGTAGCCTGATTCGCAAAATGCGCAGGATACAATTGTAAACATTAAAAATATGTATATTATGGAGTCTATGTTTTCAAAAAACATTGACTCTCTTGCAAGAGCAGCAAAACGGGTATTTTGCACAGTGTGTAAAATACCGTTTTTAAAGCTTATTAAAATACTTTTTGTGCCGGGTTTTCTATTGAACATCCTGATTTTGATTTACCTGTTCTTCTAAATCATCATCGTTTGTTTCATCGGGTTTAGCTACTACCGTAATGTTTGAAACAATGCCGTTTAGCTTGTAGTCTGCACCTTCAAGAGTAATAGGCAGACCGATTTTAATTTTATTTCCGCCAACAACCGCTCCGTCACGGTCTTTTGTAATTTTTGCCTTATCTAAAACAGTAACAAGAAAATCATACTGATAAGGTGCCGTGACATCGTCCACAACGGTGAAAGGCTGTTTCATATTAAGCGTGGGAACAATTGCTTTTTTTCTGTCGTATTTAACGTCTTTGATTTTAAGTTTAGTGTAGGGGACGTTTCTTATTGTAATAAATGTTTCATCTCCCGCTTCAAAAATGTTATTGGAAGCGCTAATTGTGACGCTTCTTAAAAATACTTCTATTTCAACATCTGCAGTTGTTTCAATCTGGTTTGATGAAGTTGCTCTTTTGCCAAACATAGTAAGCACGCCAACCAGAAGTGCAACAATTATTACACCTATAATGATTAAATCAAAAGTTCTGAGTTTTTTAAGAAATTGCATATATTTCTTCTCCTTTTAAATTTTCCAGCTCGGATTTTAAATCTTCAACAGTTACACTATGACATCCAAAGTATCTTATGACAATACTTGCGGCAAGGTTTCCTATATACATTGCCTCTTCTGCGCTAAAGCCCGCACATAGTGCCAGCGTAAAAGCTGCAACAACGGTGTCGCCCGCACCTGTTACGTCAAAAACTTCTTTTCTGTTGAATGCTTCTACTTCGCTGAATGTTATTCCATCCGTGTTCTTTTCAAAAAGCGCCATGCCTTTTTCGCCCCTTGTTAAGAGCACTTTGTCTAAATTGAGCCCTTTTACAAGCGAATTTCCTGCTTTTTTTAGTGTTTGCTCATCTTTCAGGAAATATCCCACGTATTTTTCACAATCGGGTTGATTGGGTGTTATGGCACTTGCGCCTGAGTATTTATCAAGATTTTTTTGAGCGTCTGCAACAATGATTTTATTGTGTTCTTTTGCGATGTCAATTGCAGCTCTCACAACATTATCGGTTAAAAAGCCCAAATGATAATCGGATAAAATTACTCCGTCAAATTTTGGAATTGCTTTTTTAAGATTTTCTATAACTTTTTCTTCCGTTTGTTTGCTAAGAGGTTCTGTTGTTTGCCTGTCTATTCTTACTATCTGCTGAGTGATACTTTGTGAACAAGAGCCTGAGATACGAGTTTTGGTGGTAGTTTTTCTTTTTTTGTCTTTCACCATATATTTTGTATCAATGCCTTCTTTTTTAAGGGCATCGAGCAAAACTCCGCCGTAGTAGTCATCCCCATACACTCCAAGTGCTGCGGCTTTTGAGCAGTTAAGGGTTGAAATGTTGTGAGCGGCGTTAGAGGCCGTACCTAAGATGATTTTTGTTTGCGAGTGTTCAAGAATCAAAACAGGAGCTTCTCGCGAGATTCTCTGTGTTGTACCAAAGACCATCTCATCTATTCCAAAATCCCCTACTATAAGGATTTTAGGCTCTTTTAGTTTATCTAATTTTTTTAGTAATTCTTGTTTATCCATATGCATTGCAACCTATTCTATCATAAAAATCAATTTAAGCCCAAAAGTAAATTTTATGCTAGAATATAAAATAATAACTTTTGGAGTTTCATAGTGGAAGAAAATTTTGATAAAAACAAACCTGCTGATGAAATAAAAAGTATTTTTTCATCTGATGCACCTCAAGAACAAGACCCTGAGTCTTTTATGATGGAAGAGCCTTCTATAGACGACCTTCCTCAAGATATTGTTAATGCTCTTCCTTATGAAGAACCCTCTTTGTCCGAGTATTCTTCATCCGACGATGAAATAGAAGAAGAATCCGTGCAAGAGCCTCAAATAGAAGAACCTGTGCAAGAGCAGATAAATGAAGAGCCCACTTTGTATGAGCAGCCAAATGAACAATTGCCCCAAAATGATGATTCTATGCAGCAGCAAGAGCCTTGGAGCGAGCCTTTTATCGCGAATAAAAATGACGCAATTAAAAAATATGTAATATACATTGCAAAAGATTTTGTTCCGCTTATTGATGATATGGATACAGACGCAAGAAGTGCGTATGTAAATGATGCAATTCAACTGAAACTTGACCTTGAGGGTAAAGACAGAAAATGGCACATGTTAAAGAGAATCCTAAGACATGTTTTGGTTTCCATATTTACTCTTGTGCTTGCCGTTCCTGCGCTGTTTTGGTTTGCGGATAAGTCGTTTAAGGCAACAATTCAAAACTACGGTTATGTTCAGCAGAATTTTGAAAAGCTATATAAAGAACGCGCGGATAGAGAGCGTGCAATACAGAGAATTCACACTATGCGCTTAGGGCTTTAGTTAATATCTACTATGCTAACACCGTCCCCGCCCTCGCCATCTCCTCCGGGGCGAAATTTTGCAACGTAGGGTGAAGAACTTAAGTAGTTTCTAACTGCACTTTTAAGAGCGCCCGTACCGTGACCGTGCACTACAATTATTTCTCTTAAATTTCTTAATGATGCCATATCAAATTGTTTATCAAGGAAATCTATAGCATCTTCTGCCCTCATGCCTCTTATATCAAGCCTGTTTGAGAGGGTTTGAGTCATATCATCAAAGCTTACGCTTACTTTTTTTAGAGCTTTATTAATTTTTTTATCTGTTTTTGCAAGTTTTTTAATGTCTACTTTTGTTTTCATTAACCCTATGGAAACAAGGACTTTGCCTTTTTTGTCAGGCATGCTCTCAAGTTGTGCCACCTGCTCAAGTCCTTTTATAAGGACATTTTGACCTATTTTAATATTTTGCCAGTCAATTTGTTCGTATTTATTTTGCAGCTTTTCTTCATCGGATGAAAACTCCTCTCTTATCGAGTTTTCAAGGCGTGCAAGGCGCGAGTAGGAGCGCATGGCGATTTTTTCGGATTTTTCTTTTCTCATTAAATCAAGAGTGTCTTTAATCTCGGCACGAGCATTTTCCAGTTGGGATTGGTATTTCTTTTTAAAGCTTTCAAGTGTTTTCTTTTTCTGGGCTTTTAGCTCTTTCAGTTTTTCTTCAAATTGAGCCTCAATTTGAGCGCTGCGCTCTTTTATCTCCTGCGCTTCACGTTCTTTTTGAGTTAGAGCACTATGGGTTTCCTGAATTTTTAAGAACACTTGCCGCTCGGGGCTTTGAGCGTTTTTAAGAATATTTCTTGCAGCGCTTGTTATTTTTTCATTCAAGCTTAAATTGTGTGCTATATCTATCGCATTAGATGAGCCCGCAAGTCCTAAAATAAGTTTATAGGAGGGTTTTAGGGTTTCAATGTTAAACTCAACGCTTGCGTTTTCAAAATTGCTGTTTTCATATTTTAAAATTTTAAGTTCACCAAGGTGAGTTGTGCAGACACATAAAAT
>CALUYX010000014.1 GCA_944325115.1 Candidatus Gastranaerophilales bacterium
TATTGGATTGCTCCGGGGAATACGTAGCAGTCGTTAAGCGCCCATTTTTCGCGTCTTGCTTCAAAAGCTTTAAACACGGGACCATTAAGCTCAACAAGGGCTTTTTGGATAACGGGCTTCATAACGCCGTGACGTTTTTCCATGTTCATCATCATAGTTAATGGTACGCCGCCTGCTAACCATTCGCTTGCAGGAGCGGTAAGATTTTTAACAGATGATAAGTAACCTGTTAAGCCTGCTTGAATTAGGGCAAAAGCGTTGTAGCCAAGCGAGTAGCAGTAGTCGGCGTCAAAGTTAGACGGCATAGCACATCTTCCTTCATATCCAAAGAAATGAGCTTGGTCTGAGAATTTGCCGTCATACTTGCCTTGAGCTTTCAGAGCTTTTAAGCGAGCACGAACCATTTCTATTAAAAGCTTTTCTGTTTCGATTTTTGAAACCTGTACGTTGCCGTGAGGGTCTCTGTCCATAAGCAGTTGAGCTTTTATCATATCAGGAAGTGAGTTAAATACTTTTGCGTTATTTGTTTCAAGTTTTGATTCAATTACCTTATATTTTTCATCATTTGCAGCGTTTACGAATTTTTCATCTTTTTCTAATACTGCAAGTAAGTCATTAAGGTTTGAAATCATTGTTTTCATTTCGGGAATAAATTCAATTAACCCTTCGGGAATAAGAGCTACACCAAAGTTTTTGCCTGCTTGAGAGCGTTTAACAACGATATCTGTGATGTAGTCAACAATGCTTTCAAGTGATTGTTTTTTAGCTTCAACTTCTTCTGATATCAGCGTAATATTGGGTTGAACTTGAAGAGCAACTTCAAGACCTACGTGAGTTGCAGAGCGACCCATAAGCTTGATGAAGTGCCAGTATTTTTTAGCTGAGTTGGCATCTCTTTGGATGTTTCCGATAAGTTCAGCGTATGTTTTTGTGGCTGTATCAAAACCGAATGATATTTCAATTTGGTCGTTTTTCAAGTCGCCATCGATAGTTTTGGGGCAACCGATAACTTGAATGCCTGTACCTTTTGCTTTTAGCCATTGAGCAAGCATGCAAGCGTTTGTGTTAGAGTCGTCGCCGCCAATTATAACTATAGCGTTGATATTTAGCGCTTTGCAGTTTTGAAGAGTTTTTTCAAATTGTTCTTCTGTTTCAAGTTTTGTTCTACCTGAACCAATGATGTCAAAACCGCCTGTATTTCTGTATCTGTTGATAAATTCATCATCAAATTTAACATATTTGTTGTCAATTATGCCTGAAGGACCACCTAAAAATCCGTATAATACGTTGTTTGGATTTGCTGCTTTAAGTGCATCGTACAAGCCTGCTATGACGTTGTGTCCACCGGGAGCTTGACCGCCGGAGAGGATTACACCTACATTTTTTTGTTCAAAATTAAGAGCTTCTCCGTCTTTTCCGAATTTTACTATAGGTTGACCATATACATCTTTAAAAAGTTTTTGAATTTCATCAGCATCTTTTACTGCTGTTGTATTTTGTCCGAAAGATACTTTTACGTTTTTAATACCGTCAGCCAGCACGCCTGCAAGCTTTGGTCTGTAATTTAATCTTTCCTTGTGTAGAGGTGATAATTCACGCATAAAAAATCTCCTTAATATTAGCTCCATTCGCTAATTGATATTCTATTACAAATAATATAATATAACAAATTGCACAAAATTAAGAAATGTAAAAATATTTTTGATTATGTAAAAAAAATATCTTTACGGCATTTAAAATTTTATCAAGAAGGAGAATTTATCATGATACAACCTGTTAGTTTCCGTGGTTCTGAAAATGCACAAGTTCAGCAAAAAAGTAATGAAAATATCATTGATAGAGCCAAGGTAAAAGCTTCTCAGTATAAAGATGCTTTTTTGAAGTCTGATGGTGACACAAAAGCAAAAATTAATACAGCTTTTGCAATGGCATCGGGGCTTGGTGCTCTTGTGGGATTATTCGGTCATAAAAATGGTGTTGCAAGATGGCTTGGTGCAGCAGTTTCTGTTGCTTCATCCGTTTGTCTTGCTGTATTGAATTTTCCTCAAAAATTAATGCAAAATAAGGCGGATAACGCTCAACCTGTTCAAGTTCAAGATGCTGAAGTTAACATGCAAACTCAAGAGCAGACTCCTGAAAAAGAGCAAGTGCAAGCTCCGCAAAATGCGCCTGTAGAGCAAGAAACACAGGAAGATGAAAAACAAGTTGAAATAAATAAATAAAAAAATACTTGAATTTTTTTTTTGAACATGTATTATAATTCTATCGCTAATGCGGGAGTAATTCAGTGGTAGAATGCTTCCTTGCCAAGGAAGATGTCGCGAGTTCGAGCCTCGTCTCCCGCTCCATAAAAGACACTCACAATCGAGTGTCTTTTATTTTGCACTCAACTCGGCTACGCCTCTTACGACTCGGCACACAGTGCCTCGCCGTATACTTATTCCTATGGCTCATAAATTCGCCAAGGACTAAGCTATCCCGCTCCATAAAAGACACTCACAATCGAGTGTCTTTTATTTTGCACTCAACTCGGCTACGCCTCTTACGACTCGGCACACAGTGCCTCGCCGTATACTTATTCCTATGGCAAAGTCGTTTATTCTTCGTCAAATCCAGGTTTTACCCAAGCAATATCTGAATCGTTATGGGTTTTGTTATCAAGAATCCATTCATTCATGTTTTCTTTTGAGCCTAGTACTTGAAAATCAGAACTGTCGCTTGCGCCTGCCGTACTTGCTGTTTTTGCTTCCAAGTCACCCGCTGCACTAAAGAAACTTTTCGGGTCTTTTGCAGTAACTGTAGAGCTTGTACCTGCGCTTGCTTTACTTGCTGTTTTTGCTTCCAAGTCACCCGCTGCACTATAGAAACTTTTCGGGTCTTTTGCTAACTCATTATTGATTGTACTATCGGTGGCGGATTTTCCAAAATCATCCGCACTTCCTGATTTATACCAGTCTTTAGGATTTTTTATTGTATTTTCTGATTCTATGCCGGAGTACATGGTCTTAGAAGTATTTCTTCCGTATTTTATTCCGCCTGTTATGCTGCCCATAGCGCCGCCAAATACACCTCCTGACACAGCGTTTGTTGCAGTATAGCTCATAAATTCGCCAAGATTAAATTCTTTATCTTCATCAAGTATTGAATCTGTAATATATTCTGTTGCTCCTGCTGCACCGCTTGAAATTGCGCCGGCTTTTGCTCCTTGAATTGCGCCACCCAATATTGATTTTCCAAGGGTTGAACCTGCTTTGCCTGCCATACCGCCTGTTAGAACATTGAGTGTACCATCAACTCCGCCGGTTATGACATCTTTTATTATCTCTTTACCGTTAAGCTCATCGCCCGCAACTCCGTTTGATGCGCGGTCTATAGTTTTAAGCCCTGCTTTTGCCGCACCGCCTATAAGTCCTCCGAAAAGAAGTCCAAGACCGCCTGTGCCAAATGTCAGGCATGTAGTTGCAAGACCTGTCGCTACGTTTGTTATTATATTTACGCCATCATCCTGTTTTTGTTGATAGCTTTGTACTGTCTGTATTGCCTCATCATAGGAGATTTCGCCGTTTTCGTACTGTGTTATTGCATTTTCAACTTTGCCAGAACTCAGTCCAATGCCTGTGAGGCTTTTGATTCCGTCCCAGAGTTTGCCAAAAAAACCTTGTTCTTCTTGTACTGAGGCAAACTCTTGTCGAAGCGAAGCTGAACTTTGCTCTTGTTGCACAGGGTTATCATTTCCAAAAACTTCAATTTGCTCGTCCGATGTGTTTTTTTGAGAAGTGCTGTTGTTTGTGCTTAATTGTGAATTTTTTAGCGCATAATCGCTGTAATTTGTGCTTACATTTGTCATAAAAATACCCTATTGTTTCATTTTTATATACAAATAAAGTATTTTTTATATACAAAATTGACAAAAAAGTTTTAATCTTTAATTTTTATTAATCATTTAGTCGTTTAAAGTGTTGTTTTTGATTTTATAAACTATTGGTTTTATACTTCTAAAATAGCCAAAAGACAGTACAATGCAGGCGCTTAGCCAAGCAATCGGTCCTGAATAGAACATGCCGATGTAGCCAAATTTAATTGCCAAGTATACTGCTGCAAATGCCCTCATTAAGAGTTCTGCTACACTTGCTGCAAGAGGAAAAATGACCTCTCCCATACCTTGAAGAGCATTTCTGTAGATAAATATTTGAGATAAAAACACGTAGAAAAATGTGCTTATTAAAAGGTATTGGTGTGCTATTTCTATAATTTCTTCCGTAGCGCTGCCAATAAATTCCCTGATAATATCTGCACCCCAAAATCTCATAATAACTGCCATTAGTATGCTTAAAACAATGCTCAGTATTGAAGTTCGAATGACGCCCGTTCTTATTCTTCTGAATTTTTTTGCTCCAAAATTTTGTGCCACAAAAGAGGCGAGAGCTACACCAAAAGATATCATAGGAAGAGTTGCTATCTGCTCTATTCTAAGCGCTGCGGTAACTGCTGCAATGACATTAGAGCCAAAAGTATTGCAAACACTTTGTATTACAATTACCCCAAGACCTATTATGGAAAATTGTAAGGACATTGGTATACCCACCCTTAAGTGCTCCGTTGCTGAGGAATAAAAATCTTTATCAAATTTAATAAGCCAGTCTTGCTTTTTCAACCGAAGTATGGGAAATTTTTTCTTGACATAAAACAAGCATAGTATTACTGATATACCTTGTGAAAGTATTACTGCAACCGCCGAGCCTGCAACACCCATATGCAAAAATTCTATAAAAATAAGTGCAAGAAAGATATTTATAACTGAAGCAATTATCAGAAAATACAGTGGTGTTTTGCTGTCACCCAAGGCTCTTATTATGCCTGCAAGCAGGTTGTAAAAGGTTGTTGCAATTAGACCAAGAACAATAATTTCTATGTACCAGTATGCATTTTCATATATATTTTCAGGTACATTTAAAAGCTTTAAAATGGGATGCATTAAAAGCGAACAAATTAGTGTAAAGAACACTGTGACCACGGTACTTAGTATAGTTGAGATTACTACGGAATTTTTAACTCCGTCATAATCTTTTGCGCCGAATCTTTGTCCCGTAATTACCGCAAAGCCGCTTGCCATGCCGACTATAATAAATGTTATAAGGAAAAATAGCGGTGCAACCGCGCCAACAGAGGCAAATGCCTCTACTCCCAGCAGCCTTCCTACTATAACTAAGTCAGCAATGTTATATAGTTGTTGGAAAATATTCCCTATTAACAGTGGAATTGAAAACAAAAGTATTAACTTTAAGGGTTCGCCCTTTGTTAAATCCTTAATCATTGTAAAATCCTCAGCTTGCACTAATATACATGCTGATTATTTTTGGTCAATATAGCTGGAGTTAACCTGTGGTGTCTATGGTTTTCCCCAAATTTTTTCCCATTGTGCGAGTTTCTCTTTTAATTCCGGATTTTCAATGCCGTCAAGACCTTCTTTTTTGTACACTTTTATTATTTCTTTTGCGCTGCTTTGTGCGTCTTTCCATTCTTGAGAACTTGCAACATCCCAGCATTTTTTATAGTACGTAAGTGCTAAAATTTCTTCATCTTTTGTAAGATTAAGTTCTCTTATTTGTTCTTGCGCTTGTTCGTATGTGATATTCCCCAGTACAAGCTTGCGTTTTATTACGTTTAATTCTCTGCGTCTGTTCAACACTTCTCTTGTTGAAGCATTCATGTTTTCAGACATGATTACTTTGGTATTTGGGCACAAAACCCAAGCTACAGTGCTTCTTAGGGATATTGCTTTTTTTGCTTCTATGGCTCTTTCTTTTTCTGCCAAGGCTCTTTCTTTATTGATTTTGGCGACTTTTTCCTGTATTTTTTCTCTTTCTTCAAGTCGTGATAATTCCTTGCTGTTTAGAAAATCTTGCAGCTCTTGTTCATTTTTCTTTGTGTATGCTTGTTTTGCTTCAACTTTTTCTTGTAGCCAGTTTTGGAAGTCTTTGTCTTGTATTGTTTTTAAAAATGCATAATTCTTTTTATCTGCAATATCTATACAGTAGTCATTCATTCTGGTTAGTCTGTATGGATTATCGGTTATTATGTTTAGCTTGTTGTCAATTACAGCTTGTTTAAATATTTCTTGGTTTTCACCAAGCTGCTTTAACAGTTTTTTTATATTAATTACTGATGGGTTGCTTGCTTTTGCGTTTGCCAGTATGTCCATCATTGTAGGAGTTGATATGTCATAGTTATTGTGGCTTAGTATGTATTTTTTTGCGGCACGTGCGTTTGTTCTGAGTCCGCAATTTGCAGCTAAGTCTGCTTTTGTCCCGTATCCCAATTTTTCTAAATATTGTACAGGGAAGCTTTTTGTTGATACGTTTTCAAAATTTTTGGAATTTCTGATGCAAGCAAGTGCAAAGTCACTGTTTGATTCTTCTTCAAGTTCTTTTTTTCTTGAGTTTATTGCTCTTTTGGTTTTGAATGCAAGGAGGGCTTCTTCGTTTCTTTTATCTTTAATATCAAAAAGATATTCGTTTGAGTTTGTAAAATAGTTGTATTCTACACCTTGAATCATGTATGGGACAAGTTGTTTTTCTCTTAGTTTTCTGTTTATGGTTGCTTTGCCTACACAATATTTGTCCTGTATTTCTTGTGAGGTAAGGATTGTATCTTTATTTTCCGATATGTGTTCTAAAAACTTTTTTGTTCCTTCTTCAAGTTCGTCAAAATATATCCTTTTGTTGGTTGTTGTTATGTTTGGTTTTATTATGCCTTGGCTTATGTATGTATTAATAATGCTTTCAGGCATTTTTTTGTATGGGGCAAATGCGTTTTCAGCGGTTTTGTAGTTGGAAAAAACTTCTTTTTCTCTTTCTTTGGGGCTTACAAAAACCTTTCCGCCAACTTTTATTCCTTTTGGAAGTTTTATATTTACATGCTCAGGAATGTGCAGATTGCCTTTTATTTCTTTTATGTCGGCTAAAATTTTATTTTCATCGATTCCTACTTCTCTAAAATCAATGTATGTAGCCATATTGCCTAATGTAATAGGAAAATCAAATGTTAAATTGTCCCTTACTATAATCTTATCGTCTGTATCTTTGGATACTTTGTGACCCATAAGTTTTAGTGTATTTAAGTTGTCGTTGTTTTGGTGTGCTTCTTTTATTTTATTTGCAAAAGTTATAAAGTGCGGATTTAACTTGGTTAGCTCTTTTTTAATCCTTGTCTGCTCTGTGATGCTGTCGGATTTTACATTATCAACTTCAATATAATGGTCGGGTTGAAAGCCTTTTAGAAAGCTTGCGCTACCTTCTATTTTTGTCACATTCTTTAGGAGTCTGTTTTCGTTAATATTTAGCTCGTTTAGCGACAGGGCTTTTTTTCTCCTTGACGGTTTAGGGCTGGCATTGTATGACTCTTCAATGGTTATATTTCCGTGTTTATCGCTATGTGTTTTGTAGCCGAGAATGTTTAGTGCCATTTCGTCTTCATTATTTTCCAGTGCATGGCGAACGCTTTCGGATATTCGCAGACCTTCAAACAGTCGTGCTTCATTGTTTTCATCCTTAAACGGGGAGGTTGTAAAGAGTGTATTTCCACTAAAGCTTACAGTGTCTTTATTTATTTGGTTTTTTAACTTTATCCCAAAATGCGGGTTGTTGCTGATTTTTTTTGAGTTGTTGTTAATGCCTAAAAAGCTTAATGCTGAAATGTTCATTTTTCCTTCCTTGTTACGTTTCTATAAAGCTCAAAGAAAGAAAAAATTGCGTGAATAGTTTGTGTGGCTTGAAATATTTTCTTCCTATTTCATCTTGTGTTGACAGTGTATTTTGTAGCTGATAGCATGGAGCAAAAATATTTTATTATATGTTTTTTACTTACGTGTTGTATCTTGAGGGAGAGTTATTAATATGAAAATTACACGAATTGCTGCGCAGGTGCCTGCTGCTACACCAAGGTTTTCTGCAAAGAAAGAAAATGTATCGACAAATGCAAATTTTGTACAAGCAGTTGCACCTAATTATGCAAAGCTTTCATCTTTGCATTTTTCAGGAAGAATAAAAACAGATTGCCCCCCAAATCTTGCGCTTATGCGTATTATTAAAAATGCGGACAGAAACACTTTGTCTTCGACACAAAAAAATAACTCAGAATGTATTTCGCAATTAGGAAATGTAACAGTAAAAGATGTTTTTGATGATATAGTCAATTATAATGATTATGCGACAGAAAAAATATTAAGCGATTTGGGTGAAGATAAAGCAGAGGTATTGGAGAAAGTTCTTTCAGCGCAAGATAAATACGGAAAGACCGTTTTGTTCTATACCGGTGCAAATCAAACAAAACTCTTGTTGGATTCACTTGGCGATGGTAAAGAAGACTTTATAGAACAAGTTTTGCGCACAAAAGATAATGGCGGTTCAACAGCACTTGTTTATGCGGATTCTGATAAAGCAAGGGTTGTTACGAATAAATTGGGGGATAGAGCAGGCGCGTATATTAATGATGTGTTAAAGGATGGCACGATTCTCGCTCGTACAGACTCCGCTGCGTTAAAAGTTTATGGTCATTATGTAAAACCGGATAAAATGCTTGAATTTTTGCTAAGGGAAAATGAACACGGCGAAAACGCCTTCAGTGCAAATAACGCAGTGTGCACCGTGCCCACTTTGGTTAGTGTTTTAAGTAAAGATGGCAAAACTCTTCCGCCAATAGCGGTTGGTCAGGTTATTAAACATGGCAGTCCTTTTCAAATAACAGGTCTTTATGGGCACTTAGATGATGGCGGGCGTGATGAGATAATTCAGGCATTGCATAAAGAAGAAGCGCATAATATGCCTATTGCAAAATTTATTCGAATGGTAGATTTATTGACTGAAGATGAATATGATGATTTGTCAACAGTGTTAAATAGTTATATGTCAAAATATAACAAAGGTATTTATGGTGAAGCTGAGTGCAAAAATATTCTTGATAAATTAGCAGCGGTAAAAGAGTTGCTCGGTGATAAATCCGATGCCGTTATGTATAATGCTATAGCAAGGGAATATGCTTTTAGCAGACCTTGTATTTCTCCTGAGTATTCAAAAGGTGCTTTTGGATTTGGTACAAATGGTCCTTTAAATGTTGAGTTGTTAAACTGGCTTGCAGAAAACGCGCCTGAAGCGCTTAGTGAAGCTATGCAGATGGACGCACATTGTCAAAACAAAACATTGGGACAAGTATGGCAAGAGGCGCTTACAATTTAATCGCACAATATTAAGTAACGTAATACAAAACAATGCTGCACAACCAAGTTGGTTATGCAGCATTTGTTATTTTTTAAAATTTACGCTTGAGTTATCTCTTCAAAAACAAAAGTTTCTTGTTTTTTATCGTATGAAATGGCATATTTTTTCTTAGGTTCAACTTCTACCTGTATTTTTTGGGGGTCATAAGTTGTTCTTACCCATTTATGTAGTATTCCCGGTCTTTGTGTTTCATATTGCATTTCTAAAACATTTGTTCCGGGCAATATATAATAGCCTCTTTTGCCATATCCGACAGAAATTTGAGGTTGTGCTTCGCCGTTTATATTAAGACAATTTACTGTGTTTGTGAAGCCTAGTGGGTGAAATTGGCAATCTTTAATTACCATAACTGATGCATCCGGATTTTCGCTTTCAAATTTTTCTTTGGACTTAGAGTGCATATACATTGCGAATGCTTGATAAATGAGGCTTAGAACAATAATGCCGCCTACAACAAGAATGTACTGTGTCATTTTTTTCTCCTATTTTTTTGTGGTCACAATTTTTATTGGTTCTTCTTGAATATTTTTTGCCCCGAGCTTTTCCAATATGTCTTCATAATCTTCGGAGCTAAAATTTGTTGCATCAATGCTTTCTTCTATTCCTGTTACTTTGTCTACATAATAGATGTCTTGGTCTTCGGAATTTTTTGTATTTGAGTATTTTGAATATTCTGACCAATTATACTTACTTATATCAATCGCATTTATAACTTTTGCAAATCTTTTAATTAAAAGATGGTTATCATCCGTAAGAACAATTGAAATGTTATCAAGATAATAAATTTTGTACGCAAACCAGATTAAAGTAGCCGTTGCTGCAATTATTGCAATTAAAAAGCTATGAGTAAATCTGCCCGCAAGATTGTATATAAACAAGGCAGCACAAAAACCGCAGATACTCCAGAAGAGTTTTGTTGTAATTTTATTTTTATATTCCATTTTTATTCCTCTGTTTTTATTAAGCACATTAATTAAGTTTTAATTGTAGCAAAAATATTTGAAAGTTTTCAAATGTAAACTGATTGTAATATATGTTTTGTAAATGTAGTGGAAGCGCATTGTTTGATAAATAAAAAAATGACCGGTTTTGCCGGTCATTTTTAAGGTTTAATTTTTTTATTTATTCAACACTTATTTTGTCTGCGTCTTGATTTTTGCAGTATATGTATGCAATAACACCGCCCAGTGCCGTTGTGAGTGCGCCTGGTAATGTTGCTAACATTTGGTCGCGTTTGATTTTCTTGATTAATTTTTGGTCTTTTTCTTTATCTAGGTCAAATCTCTTGGCAACTGTTTTATCAGAACGCAAGCCATAGTATAATGTTGAAAATACGCCAAATAAAATTGACCATCCTGCGGCTTTTGACCTTGCTTTAGAAATAATTTGTTGTTTGTTCTCTATTGATAGGTCTTTTTTGTTGTTTTTGTCTTGCATTTCAAATGTGTCGCCTTTGTTTTCTTTACTCACATTTGTTTTGTCTTCTTTGACTTTTGATGCAAAAGATACGTTACTTGTGTTTAAAATTCTTGGTGACTGAGAAATTTTTATCATCTTGATAACCCCTTTAGTAAAACCACGTTTATACAAAACATGTCGCAAAAAAAATTTGCTATAAATATTATTTTTATGTGTTTATTTATTAACACTACCATTTATACTGGAGTTTTTATTAAAAAGTCAATAACTTAAAATTTACAAATTAAAAATGAGGATCAACCACTTTATAACCATTACAAAATGTAAATTTTCGCAAATTTTGCTTAATATTTCAAAAAATATTACCGTTAACCTTAATACGTGATGATAGTAATACTAATTAAAGGTTAGTGGATTAGTATGTCAGTTAACTTTAATCCTGATGACAAAAAATACCCCATAACTCAGGATTCAACAACTTCTGTTTCAGGCGAAGCAAATCAAACGGAAGGTGTTGATGAGAGCTGCTTTACTGTCGATTCGCAAGATTTAACAACTACAGATGAAGTTGGAGATGTTTCTTCATTTGAATTTCAGCAATCAGACGGCTGGAGCGAAGTTCAAGCACAAAAAAATTCTAAATTTTTGTTTTTCGGAAACGACGGTTACACCTTTAAAACAAGCTCAGGTGTTGAAATAACAATTGAAAACCCTGATGATTTGGGTGATATTCAAATATTTGAAAATAAAGAAACAGGCGAGGTATCTGTTGTTAATGGAAATAATGTAAAAATTACAAGCAGCAACGAAAATTCAAATATTTCCGTATACAATTCAAAAATTCAATCTTTAAACACTAAAAAAGGTGATGACACCATAAAAATATACGATTCAACCATTGAAAAACTAAACGCAGGCAAGGGAAATGACGATGTTTCAATATACAATTCAGATATCAAATCCCTTGAAACAGGTTCGGGTAATGATTTTTTAAATATTGACGATTCAACCGTAGATAATGTTAAAACAAACAAAGACTTTCTCTGGGGCTGGTTTGGAAGCTCAGACAATACTGTTAACATTGAAAACAGTGATGTTGAAAAACTTGAAACAGGCTATGGTGACGACACGGTTGTCTTAAATGACTCAGGGGTAAATGACCTTAAAACAAAAGGCGGAGTTGACTCTGTATCTTCAACAAATACTCAAATTGCAAAAGATGATTTAGATAAAAAAGACTTAAAAGTTGAAGACGGAAACTATCTTAAAGACTTCGATGTTTCAAAAATGCCCGAAGTTGAAAGCGATGAAGTAATAACTCTTGAAAGCGGTGAAACAGTATCTGTTTCAGACTACATATCTTTAATTCCTCAGCAGGAGGTGGGTTTTGAAACGAAAGAAGAATATCAACAATATGCAATTCAAGCTATTTCAGACAACCTAGAATCAATGAAACAAATATTCCAAACCCAAAATGACAGCGATGGCGTTATGGCAAAAGGGTTTGACGGCTTAAAAGAACTAAGCGGTATTGGAATATCAAGTGAAGATGTTAATAAAGTAATAGCAGAACAGGAAGAAATAATAAATGTTCTAACGCAAGCCATGAATGGCGAAAGCGATATGACATTTGAAGAAGCTTACGAAAAATGCACAGGTACAAAATTTTCTACAGAGAAAATTGATAAATACATGGAATTATCAAATATTACCTCTGCAGTAAGCTCGGGATGCTACTATGATGAAAATTATGCGGATAAATTTGAAGAAGCAACAGGAAAATCAGTTGAAGATATAAACAAAGAGTTTGCACTTTGCCAAAATGAAGTTTTAGGTAAAAGCCAAGCCCTTCAAAATCTTGTTGAAGATTATAGCGAATCTCAAGAAGGCTTTGCGGATAAGTTATCTTCAATAATTTCGACAACCGGCATGGTTTGTGTCGCAGTAGGTGCTGTAGTGTCATTTATCCCGGGGGGTGCAGCAGTAGGTGTTCCTCTAATGACAGTGGGTAAAAATGTAGCATTTGGCGGCATGCTTGTAGATAACGCTATAGATTTAGTTGATTATTCAACAGATAAAGACGGACTAAGCGGAGATGAAGTTAAAAATCTTGCTCTTGAAACAGGCGTAGAACTTGTATCATACACTGCAGGTCGTGGAATCGGTAAATTAACAAACGGATTAAACACTCTTGTTTCTTCAAAAGCTGCTCAAGCCGGTATGGGAAAAGTCAGCACATATGTTTTGGGTCAAGGTGCCGAAACTGTAGCTGATACTGCCTTATCCTTGACTGCCGATTATGCCATAACTCAAGGTCAATCGCTAATTACAACAGGAAAAACCGTTGCTTGGGATGATTATTGGTCAATGGACAGATTCTTAGGCGAAGGTCAAAACCAATTAATGGGTATTTTGACAGGTTGGTCTTCTTCTAAAATAAGTGCACATTCTCAAAGCGTTATTGCACAAGCACAAGGTAAAATCCAAGCAGGTGATGTTGAAGGTGCTAAAACATACCTGAAACAAAACGGCTTGGGTCAATATGCAAAAGGAGATAAATTCACATCACTTGAAAATTCCGTTAAAATGACAGAAATTATGCCCGAGTTCAGTAAAAAAGTTCAAGAGGGTGATATCGAGGGTGCAAAGCAATACCTTAACGATAACGGATTAAGCGAATATGCAAGTGATAAAAAATTTAATGCAATCGTAGAAAACGTTAAAACTACAGCAGCTCAAAAACAAGCCGTTGATGATGCAAAAACAATGATTCTAAACGGTGATAGCAACGGCGCAAGAGAAGTGCTTGAAAAAAGCGGCATAAAGGTAGATGATGACAACTTTAAATCATTAAGTGATGAAACCCTAAAAGCTCAAAGTGAAACCAAAGTTGAAGCTGAAGAAGGCAACAAAACCACAGAAACTGATTCTTCTGCTACAGATTCTAAATCAACAAGCCTGAAAATAGATATACAACTTTTTGCACATAAGCCTGCAGGGCAAGATGGTGTGCAGAAAATAAACGATGGTATCGATACAGCGGCTGATACCTCGAAAACTTATGATTTTTCTACTCCTGAATCTCGACTAAAATATTTGCAGGAAAACCAGAGTGTCAAAAAAGCTGTCGATGATGGCAAAATAGAAAGTTATATTTTTGACGCATTGTCAAAAATAATAACTGAAAAACAAGCTACTCAGCTTGATAAAGCTTTAAAGCAAACAAGTATCCAGAATTTAATTCAAAATGGCATGGTCACATTTAATGATTTTCGTGAATTTGCAATGTTTAACGACGAGCAGATTGAAAATTTTAGTAAATTGCTTGAAATGGACGATGTACAATATTTAGTCCAAAATAAGAACTTGAGCATTGACAAATTGACTTACATTACTAAAGGGGTTACAAGTGACGATATTGACCGATTAAACACTGTGTTGAAAAAAACAAATATTAAAAATTTGTTCCGGCAGAGTGACATGATTTTTAGTGTATCGAGTTTTACAAAATTAAATAATAGAGAAGTAAATAAAATAGAAAAGCTGCTTGGAAAGTCTTCTTTTCAAGACTTAATTCAATGTGGTGCAATAAAAGCACAAGATTTACCTAGTTTTTCAGAACTAGAAAATTTTGAAATAAGACAATTAGATAAGTTATTAAAAGAAGACAATATTCAAGAGATGGCAACAACCGGCAAAATGGTAGCTAGCGACTTTCTTGCTTTGGCAGAATCAAGCAGTACTGAAGTTAAGAACCTGAGTGCATTGCTTGAAAACAATAATGTTAAAAAATTACTGAATGAAAACAGTTTATATTGTTCTGATTTAATAAATGTAATTAGGGTAAATGATGAAGCAAGTTCCAAGTTTGAAAAAATTGCATCAAATGATAATTTTGTTGAATTGTGTAGAACGGGCAAAGTTTGTATCAGTGAGTTAGAAGATTTAGTAAGACTGAAAGATAGTGAAATTAATCAATTGATTGCCAATTTGTCAAATCATGATTTTTACAAATTGGCTGAACAAAATATATCTGTAATTAATGGTATATCTGCCTTAGGAAAGTTTAGTGAAAATTCACTTAATGAAGCGGTTAAATTTGCTTCTGACGCCTATAATAACGGTTATGAAGAAATCAATTTTGTTAACTTGCAAAATGGTGCCGGTGATGTTGTGGAGATGATAAAGCCTGTTAGGGGCAAAGGCAGATATTATGAGATATCAAAAAATTTATCATCAAATATTGAAAGACGT
Source organism: Candidatus Gastranaerophilales bacterium (assembly GCA_944325115.1). Lineage (GTDB taxonomy): Bacteria > Cyanobacteriota > Vampirovibrionia > Gastranaerophilales > Gastranaerophilaceae > Galligastranaerophilus. The sequence continues at coordinate 14,949 of CALUYX010000014.1, forward strand.
TCGGTAACTAAAATTTTTCCTGACAATACTTTCTCTGCTAAAAATCTTGATAGTGACAGATATGTGGTAGTGTCAAAAAATTCTAATGATGTTGTCGTTAATCAATTTGAGGTTATCGATGATTTAGACAGTGGTACAACAGAAATAATTTATACAAAAGCTTCTGATAAGCTTGATGGTGCTTACGAAACAACAAGGTATAATAAGGCTGATTATCCTGAGGGTTATAATATTTTCAATGCCATTGAAAATAACTCAATTGTTGGTGGTGAAAAATTGTCAACAGTTACAGATAACCCTGATGGCAGTGTAACGTACAAGGATACTTATGAATTTAACGGATGTAAAACTGACAGAAACTATAATGTTCTGACAAATGAAAATGGTAAAAAAATCTCTGAAACATATAAATATAAAATAACGGATGAAAACGGAAACGAAATACTAAATGTAGATAGAAGCTTTACTAAAAACGCAGATGGCTCAACAACAACAGTAATTAATGGTGAAGAATATACTGTAAGCTTTAATGACAAAAAGATGATATACACAGTAGAAGATTCAAGCGGAAATACAAAAAAGGTGAATATTGCAAAAAAATGCAGAAAAGAAACTCCTGAAAATACTGAAAAACTGTGGGAGTTTTTCAAAGAATGTCCTGCCGACATGCTTTATGTAATTGGCAAGAATATAGGGTCTATAACTCTAGTGGATGAGATGGAATCAGGCATTTCTACAGGGGTATTAACTAGTAATGGTGATGTGCTAACGAAAAAGCCGCCATATTCTTTGAATATTGGAAGTAATTCTGCCATACTTGCCCACGAGTTAGGTCATAGTATAGATCGTGCAGATGAAATAAAGTATAGTAAAAATCCGGATTTAATTAAAATATACAATGATGAATTTGAGGCATTTAAAAAACTCTATCCAACTGAATCTGATTCCATAATAAAATATTTTGGTCATAGCGGTGGTTCAGGGCGCGGAACTGGACTTAGCGAGTTTATAGCTGAAACAAATGCTCTCTTAAGTGGTTATGGGCATCAAAGTGATAGCATCGGATTAAGAGCGCAATATCTTGTGAGATACTTCCCTAATACTATTGCAAAAGTTGCAGAATTGATGGATAGTTAAACTATTGAAAGGATTTTTTATGAGAATTGATTTATCTAAATTGCCGGATGATTATAACGATTTTGATTTTAAACCGGATGAAAATAGTACAAAAGCCAAAGACGAGTATAAATTTTATGGCGAAATTGAGTCCTTAAGAAACAGTATCAAACTAAGCAAAGACAGAGTCGGCTGGATGGATTCTTTCTCGACATATTACATAAATAAAGACGGAAGCGGACAAGTGCATACAGCTTGGGGTAAAAAAACTTACCCTAAGGACACTTTTAATAAGGTTGTTGAAGCTGCAAATGAGATATATGCAAATACACGCAGGAATAGATTTGACAATGATGATACATCAAGACTCATTGATATGGCTGAAAAATTGATAAAAACTCAGCAGTAAAAAGTATTTATTAAAGCTTATTAAGAGAATAAACTCTTAATCATATCAAGCGGATTTCAAAATATTTTGTTTCAAGATGACCTTGAAATAGCTTTGGTGTTATTTTGCCAAAATAAATGTTGTTATAAAGCTATTGATGCGAATCTCAAATATAGAAAAAACTCCTCAGGTTGGACTCGAACCAACAACCTACCGGTTAACAGCCGGTTGCTCCGCCATTGAGCTACTGAGGAATATTTCAGTTAATTATTTAATTGTCATTCGCTCAATGGCTCCGCTTGCTCCTATTTGCCATTCGGCTGTGCGTCTCGCACGAAGCTACTGAGGAATATTTCAGTTAATTATTTAATTGTCATTCGCTCAATGGCTCCGCTTGCTCCTATTTGCCATTCGGCTGTGCGTCTCGCACGAAGCTACTGAGGAATCTCTGTCTTTCGACATTTTTTATTATAGCAATAAAATTTTTTTTGGCAAGTTCGTTTTTTAAATTATTTAAAAAAATCTTATTTAATTTTTTATTATTATTTTAACGTTTATTTAAATTATTCTTTCCTAGGGGTTTTATGTGCGGCTAAAAAATGTTATAATTTATCTATTCTTAGTTAAGGAGTTTAAAATATGTCAAAAAAGGACAGTTCAATTGGTTTTGCTATTGGTATTTTAGCCGGTGTTGTAGGCGGAATCGCGGCGGGTTTGCTTTTTGCACCAAAATCCGGTGAAGATTCAAGACGAGAATTGAAAGAAACTTATGAAAATCTTATGCAAAAGTATTCTCCCGAAATAACTCAGGCTAAAAAACAAGCCATGGAGATGATTAAGTCATCAAAAGAAAAAATCGAGGATACATACAAAAAATTCAACGACAATATAAAGGCGCAAAAATTAGCGCATGCAAAAAATTGTGAAATAGATGTATATGAAATATAGAGAGGTAATCCAATGACCCCTGTAAATGCCAGCCTAATGGCGCTTTTGATAGTTACGGCAGTTGTAATTCTCGTTTTGGGAATTTTAATTGCAAGATTGATTATAAATCTTACTCTTTTGTCTAAAAATGTTGATTCTATAGCACAAAGCATCCAAAGCGAGATTCAACCCACATTAAAAGAGTTAAGAGAAGCCGCGCAGTCTATTAATTCTATAGCAAATAATGCTGACACACAGTTTTCGGGATTTCAGACTGCAATAAAAGGTGTTTTAGGTGCTTCTTCCCTTGTCGGCTGTAAAATGAAAGGCTTGATGAGCGGATTAGTTAAGGGCATTAGCTTTGGGCTAAATTTGTTTAGTAAAAAGTAAAGAAAGGAATATGTTATGTCAACTGGTAAATTTGTAGCAGGTTTTATAGTAGGTGGCGTTGTAGGTGCCGTGATAGGTGTGCTTTTGGCACCTCAGTCAGGTGAAGAAACAAGAGAAATGCTCGGTAACACAACTAAAGAAGCCTACGGCAAGGTTTCAGATGCCGCAAAAGAAATTCAGCAAAAAGCCGAGTCTGTTGTTGATGAAGTTCAAAGAAAAGGCGAAGAAATAATTGGTAAGATTCAAGATATGATTAATAAGCAAAAAAATGAGGCATAGAATCTCTTTTTTGTGCTAATATTTTCCTATGAAATATGATGTAGCTATTATTGGGCTGGGTCCCTCGGGAATTAAATTTGCACAAGAATGTTTGAAAAAAGGTCTTAAAACAATTGCTTTTGAAAAGGCTTCTGTAGGCGGAACTTGTTTAAATGTTGGTTGTATACCGACAAAAACATTTCTAAGCTGTGCAGAAGCTTTTTTAAAATTAAAAAATTGCACAAAATATGGTATCGTGTGTGACAATTTAAACCCTAATGTTTCATATGAATCTATTTGCAAAAAGAAAGATGGCATTGTTACAAAATTTTCTCAAGCCGTGGCAAAAGATTTGACCTCCAGAGGATTAGAGATTAAAAACTCTGTTGCAAAACTTTATTGCAAGGACTCTTGTGCAACAGTAATTGCCGATAACATTGAATATCAGGCTGAAAAAATATTTGTTTCAACGGGTTCAAAGCCCTTTGAATTACCTGATTTGAAATTTGATTCGCACTGTATTCTCTCTTCTGATGACATGTTAAAATGTCAAGAATTGCCAAAAAGTATGCTAATTATAGGTTCAGGTGCAATTGGGGTTGAGTGGGCAAGAATTCTAAATAGCTTTGGAGTTGATGTCACGGTTGTTGAAAAAGCTCAGAGTCTTTTACCACAGATGGATAAAGATATAAGCTCAAGGATTGAGCGCATGTTTAAAATGTCAAAAATAAAGTTTTTTAAGTCTGCAACATTGGACTCATTTTCTTCTGGCGTTGTTACGTTAAGCGACGGTAAAAAATTTGACGCACAAAAAGTACTGTGTGCAATTGGCAGGGTTTCTGTTTTGCCTGAAATAACGGATGATTTTAAGCTTATTATCAATGATGATTGCTCTACAAACTTGAAAAATGTTTATGTTATAGGAGATGCGTCAGGCAAGACAATGCTTGCGCATTATGCTTCTTATCAGGCAAAGGCTTTGTTTGATTCTGTTTATAACAATAAAGAATTCAGGCAGGCAGATGTTCCATCCGTTGTATACGGCTCACCTGAAATTGCTTCCATTGGAGTCCGTGAACAAGATATTGACGAGAATGAATTAAAAAATTATAAAATCTATAAATTACCTTTGGCATTTTTGCCTAAGTCTTGGTGCGATGATTCTACGGACGGTTTTATTAAAATAATAACCAAGGATGATTGCATATTGGGTGCTCACATAGTGTCAAATGAGGCTTCTGCACTTATTATGCAGATTTCTATTGCTATGAAAGCAAAAATGAAAGTTCAGGACTTAGAAGAAGTTATTTTCCCCCACCCTACATACTCTGAGGGTATTTTGGAGGCGATTATAAATGGATAGAATGCGACTTCCCGACTATTTAAAAAGACCGCTGGCAAGGGTTGATGAACCATCAGCGAAAAAAGTGCGTGAAATACTTAAAAAGTATAATTTAAACACTGTTTGTGACGGCGCAAGATGTCCTAATAAGTGCGAATGTTACTCGAATTTGACGGCTACTTTTTTAATAATGGGTAAAACTTGTACAAGGAATTGTGCATTTTGCAATATTTCACAGTGTAATCCTTGTGAATTAGATAAAGACGAGCCTCTTAATGTTGCAAAAGCCGTCTGCGATATGGGTTTAAAGTACTGCGTTATAACTTCTGTAACACGAGATGACCTTGATGATTACGGTGCGGGGCATTTTGCAAAAACAATAGCTTACATAAGAGAGCTTTCTCCTGAAACAAAAATTGAAATACTTACACCGGATTTTTGCGGTTCTATAGAGTCTTTAATTACAATTATTTCTTCAAAACCCGATGTATTTAATCATAATCTTGAAACTGTGCCAAGATTATATTCCTCAGCAAGGCAAATGGCAAACTACAAGACCTCTCTTGAAGTCTTGAAGTATATAAAACAAAATTCAAATATAGTTACAAAAACTGGAATTATGGTGGGTTTGGGTGAAACTTTAGAAGAATTAAAAGCGCTTTTTTGTGACATAAAAAGCGCAGGAGTAGATATACTGACTTGCGGTCAGTATATTGCACCTTCTAAAAAACACCTAAACGTCGAGAAGTATTATAAACAAGAAGAATTTGCGCTTTTGGAAAACATGGCAAAAGATGCAGGCATAAAATACACAATATTTGCACCTCTTGCCAGAAGTTCCTACAAAGCTGCTCAAACCTATTATAGGCTTATGAGTGAATAAAACTACGCTTTTGCAACTTTATTCAGCTTTTTTCCTCTTTTTGATAATCTTTCAACATTGTATTGTTGTGTTTTATTATCAATTTTAGCTGATTTTGCAACATCTTTTATGTACTGGATGTACAATTCGGGCTTGATTTTACCTATTTCAAGAAGTTTTAAGATAATTCTAACCCCTGCAAGATTGATAGCAAGATTTCTTGTCAAGAACTGAATCAGTTTGCCTCTTTCGATATCATTAAGCGAATACAGGCGTCTGTTCTGTTTTGAACGTCTTGCAACGAGGAGATTTTGCTCATCGTAAATTCTCAGCGTTCGTTGGTGTAAATTAAGTGCTTGCGCAACTTTTCCTATGGAGAGCACCGGCTCATCCGCATTTGTTTTGGTTTTTTGGCTACTCATTTTTAACTCCAGACATCTCATAGCTCAGCGACTAAATCATAACTATCAGCTCCGACAACAGTAACTTCAACCATTTGCGATGGTGACAGAAATTCATTAGTCTTAATGTAAACCAGTCCGTCAACTTCGGGTGCATCGGCATAACTTCTGCCGATAGCAGTGCCGTCATTGTGAACTTCTTCAATTATACATTGAATCTTTTTAGAAATAAAGTTTAAATTATTTTTCTTTGAAATTTCTTTTTGCAATTTTAATATTTTGTTTTTTCTTTGACGCTTTACTCTTGAAAGTATTTGCGGTTTTAGCGAATACGAATATGTATTTTTTTCTCGAGAGTATTCAAAGACTCCAAGTCTGTCAAATTTCATGTCTTTTACAAAATTGTACAAATCTTCAAACTCTTCTTCCGTTTCTCCGGGATAACCGACTATAAATGTTGTTCTTATTACGACATTTTCTATTTCATCCCTCAGTTTTTTTATGAAAGCTCTCTGGTCTATAACCGGTCTTCTCATTCTCTTTAATACTTCAGGATGAGAATGTTGCAGCGGGACGTCGATGTATTTTACTACTTTATCAAGCTTTTTAAATGCCTCTATAAGCCCGTCGGTAAAGTTTGTGGGGTAGGCGTATAAAACCCTTATCCATTCTATATTGTCTATTTTGTTTAATTCTTCAAGAAGCTTGTCAAGCGAGGGTTTTTTATATATGTCAATGCCATAACTTGTTGTATCTTGTGCTATAAGGACAATTTCAGCCACCCCTTTGTCGGCAAGTTTTTTTGCCTCTTCTACTATATCTTCAATTTTTCTTGATTTATACTTTCCTCTTAGTTGAGGGATTATGCAATATCCGCAAGAATAATTGCAGCCGTCTGCAATTTTAATGTATGATGAGCTGCCAACGGTTATCTGTGCGCGCTCAACGTCTTCAGGGTAGATGTATTGCGGGTTTTCGCTTACGGAATAAAAATTGTCCGCTTGAACTGCTTTAACTATGTCTTTTAAATCGCAAGTGCCAATAAAGCCCGAAACCTCCGAGAGTAGTTCCTTGAGTTCTTTTTTGTGCTTTTGTGGCAGACATCCCGTTACGATTATTTTTTTTCCAAGAGCCACCATGTTAAATATGCTCTCAATACTTTCTTTTTCGGCATCGCCAATAAAAGAACAGGTGTTAATAATAACGGTTTTTACATCCTTGTCTTCAACGTCAAGAGTTGTTTGATAGCCTGCTTTTTCCAGCATGCCAAGCATAAGCTCGGTATCTACAAGGTTTTTTGCACATCCGTGCTGTATAACACCAATTTTATTGTATTTCTTCATTTTTTGGCTCTTCTTTCATACGTTTAAACAGGAATATTCTGAAATTTTCACCAAATGCGGCTTCAAGATTATAATTATTTACTATGTATTTACAAGTGTCAATTGCATAATCCCTGCATATTCTGTCTTTACCGTACTCTTTTGTGCTTCTTGAGGTAAAAACTACATATTGCGGTTTTTTTAGAATAATCTGTTTGATAATATTATCCTCTCTAAAGGTATCAAAGTCCAGAGGTATAAAACTTGTTTGGTAAAAGTCCCATTTCTTGCCTGTTAAAAAGTTTAACATAATGCCCTCGGGCATAACAAGCATTGACTCCTGCGGGGTTGAGTTTTTGGACAGATAATCAATTGTTTCGCCAAATGGCTCAGCAAGACCTTTTGAGGCATAGTGTCTGCCATATTTTGTTTCTACAAGTGTATTTTCATAGAATATATGGTGTGCAAGCGGTATAAAAAACAACAGTGTGAGTATTATTAAATACGCACTTATTACCCCTTCGTATTGTTTTTTGGTGTTAAACAGCATATTTTCTTGCAGGGTAATTTTTAAAAATACAATAAGTGCAATTAAAAGTGCGCTAATTGAATAAGCTCCGTAAAACCCGAGAATAAGACCATGGTAGTTTTTTATGGAGCAGCATATGGCTGTAAAAAATAGCGTTAGAAGTGAAACAAGTCTTGAGTTTTTGTAGTCTTTTAATTTTAAATATTTGGCAAAATACGAAACAAAAAGCAGCGTGCAAATGTAAGGTAACATTGCAAATATTTTTTGAGGCATTTCCTCTTGTGCAAAAAATATTATAAAGAAAAATAGTGTAATAATCCCAAACAACGGATATCTTAGTATTTTATTCTTTAATCTCAGTGCATAAAGAGAAGATAAGAAGTAAAATGCCGATAAAATTACAGTTATTGCAAGTTCGATGAAATTTTCCCTAAAGTGTGCAATGGAGAAATTAGCAATTGAATAATTGGAGTAAAATGTTTTAAGAGAATCGCTTTTGAGCATTGAATAAAGGTGTGAAGAATTGTTTAAATAATCTCCTATATTCATCCCTTGTGTAAAAAGTACAAGAAAAGTGACGGTTGGAATTATTAAAAAATAAGCCACAAGCTTTAAGAATTCTTTCTTTTTGTTTTCACCATACAGCAAAAACAATAAAAGAGCAGGGATAATCACGGGTATAAAATCAATCTTGCTTACTGCTATAGCGCCGCAAAGTACAAAAGTTGCATACATCAGGTTTGTATTTTTTGTCTTTGTGTATTCAAGCAAGAAATAAAGTATCCATATTGCAAATGTTGCAGCAAACACAATTGCATATGAATACGGAAAAATAAAATTGAATATCCCGTTGTCAAATATTATGCTGTACATTAAAAATATGCATATGGATGCACTTATGCTTTTTGAAAGAAAGAATCTTGAGCAGAAATAGGTTCCAAGTATAAAAAATCCCGAAAAAATCGTACCTATGGCATAAAGTACATTAAGATTCGGTGAAAATATTTTAAAGAAAAATGCATTTACCAAATACGCAAAAGAGCCGTATATGCAAAAAATATCTTTATATAGAACTTTTCCTTGTGAAACAGCATATGGTATATATGCTTCTCTGCCGCAATCTACAAGTAAATCGCCGCAATGACCCCAGGTAGCAATACATGTTATGGTAAAAATCGCCAATAAAACAAACAGCGGTTTTCTCTCTTCAAATAAAAGCTTTTTCATATATCTTTTATACCAAAATATGCCTTTAAAAGGCAATTTTTTTACTTAAATTTTTTTTATTTATATGGAAAGAATAAGGAGTTATTATGCCAACTGTACTACCTAGTGCTCTTGACCGTGCGTCGGCGCAAGTTTTGGGCTTTGATGCAACTGCATATATAACGGATACAAAATCAACTCTTCATGAAAGGCTGGGAATTCCTGCTACTTTTAACTCGGGGGATTATCTTGCAGGTAATCTTGCAAAACCTTCAAAGCCAAAAAAGAAAAACAATATTCCTGAGTTGCTTGCCACTGTCACAACTGCCGCAGGTTTAGGACTGCTCGCTTTTTTGGGTATAAAACGAAAGATTAAGTTGCCAAAAGGCTTAACGGATAAATTGCCAAAATTTGATAAAGCTAAGGATGTAAAAACTAAAATAACAGAAACTATTTCAAACGGTTTTAAAAAGATATTCAAAAAAACAAGTAAAGAAAAAACCGCTGTGAAAAACTTTAGCCTCAAGGGTACTCTAAAGAGCTTTACAGGTTTTTTGGGCAAGATATTTAAACACAAAAAGTAATATTACGCCTGACTTGCCATCTCGTCGTTTAAAAGTTCGAGATTGTGTTTTGCTTCCTGATGCTCGGGCTGAACTTCAAGTGCCTTTTTGTAGTATTCTATTGCGTTTTCTTTTTCGTCAAGAATTTCATATGCTAACGCCAAATTGTACATAGTATCCGCATCATTTGGCGTTGATTTTAAGATTTCTAAAAATTGTTCAACCGCTCCTGCATAGTCCAACTCTTTGGTAAGGGCTATTGAGTAAGCTTTTCTTGAGCGCAAATCAAGCGGATTAATACTTATGGCGTCATAGAACGCGGTTTTTGAGTTTTTTATGTCTCCAATTTCATCATATGTATAGCCAAGACCAAAGTAATATTTTGATTCTTGTGGCGAAATTGATATTGCTCTTTTAAAGTGTCCTATTGCATCTTGATAGCTTTTTATTTCAAGGTTGCATTTGCCGAGTTTGTAGTATATTTCAGCATTATCAGGGTTGTACTTAAGACCTTCAAAAAATTTATCAAAGGCTTTTGTGTATTCTCCTTGGTTAAATAGGTCTATCGCCCAGTTTGAAATTATGCTTGATATGTAATCGTGCAAAATTTTTGTTTGCTCGGGCGGAAGATTTTCTATCAGGTTTTCATACAGTTCAATAGCTTTTTCGTATTCTCCGATACTTGTGTAGGCTTGTGCCAGAGTGTATGCCAGCGAATCTTCGGAAGGAAAGTCACTAATCAAGTTGGTCAAAATTTCAATTGCATCTTGAGCTTGCTCCTTATGTATAAGAATTTCGCAATATCTGTTTTGGTAGTGCAGATAATTTGTGCTTTGAGAGCCTTCTATGTCAATTAATCTTCTGTAGGCTAAAAGTGCTTTATCCCAGTCTTTTAGGTTGAAATAAATTAATGCTGTTTTTTCTAATATTTCAATGTCCTCGCCTTTTATGTCTTCCAGTTTTTTGTAGCATTCAAGGCACTTGCCCCAGTCACTTTTTTTGTATGCAAGCTCAGACATAATTTCTATTGCTTCCGAGTCATTTGGATTTGTTTCTACTATCTCCTCGTATGTTTTCATTGCATCATCATCTCTCTCTTCCAAAAGATAAAGCTGTGCAATTGTATGTTTTATTTTAGCTGTTTCTTCGGGGTTTTCTTCGGCTTTAAGTAAAACATTATACATTTCTATTGATTTTTCAATATCGGATGAATCTTTGTATAATTCTGCCAGACTTCTTATGGCGACTATATCCCCGTTATTGTATTTGTACAGTGATTCATATACGGCTATTGCTTTTTTCTTGTTGTCGCTTTCGGCATAAATTTTGCCGAGTTCCTGTCTTGCTTCAATATCGCTGGGGTCAATTTTGAGTACCGCTTCAAGATGAAGCGCGGCAAGTTTTAAATTGCCTGTTTCAACGTATGACCTTATTAAAAGCTTTCTCAATTCAAGGCTTTGAAATTTTTTGGTCAGTTCTTTTTTTAAAAATCTTTGCAGCTCAAGGTGCATGCTGTTGTCGTAGAGCTGTTGTGCACGCAATAGTGTTTCATCCAATGAAAGTTCTTTTGGCGATTTGTCATCCGTGTGCAACAGAAATAAAAAATAAATCCTGAGAACTATAAAGGCAAAAATTATTAAAGCTATTATTAAAAGTAAGTTT
>CALUYX010000015.1 GCA_944325115.1 Candidatus Gastranaerophilales bacterium
AGCAAGGGAGAGATTCGAACTCTCGACCTCACGGGTATGAGCCGTGCGCTCTCACCAACTGAGCTACCTTGCCATTCAATAGAATTATTTAACTGTCAATGGCTCAGTTGGTCTCGAGCGGCGCTCTCAATAATATCTCGCAACTTCGTCACTCGGTGAGCTACCTTGCCATTATCATGTCTGTCAAAATGCAACAAAAGAATTATCTCTAAAACATAAAAAAAATTCAAGATTTTTTTAATTTAAAGCATACCTTTTGTTGAGGGTATTTTATCTGCATTTTGAAAATCTGTTGACACAGCCTCTTTTAATGCTCTTGCACATGCTTTAAACGCACATTCTATAATGTGGTGCGGGTCTGTGCCATCAAGCATTTTAATGTGCAGTGTAAGTTGTGCACTTGTAGCAAAACTGTTAAAGAAATGATACAGGAGGACTGTTTCAAAATCAGATGTTTTTTCTTCTTTTATATTAAAATCGCACTTGCAAAAAGCTCTTCCTGATATATCAAGCGAGCACAAAACAAGAGCCTCGTCCATAGGCAATATTACACTTGCATATCTTTTGATTCCTTTTTTGTCACCCAGAGCTTCTCTAAATGCTTCCCCAAGGGTAATTGCCGTATCTTCAACAAGGTGGTGGGAATCATTATCAAGTGAATTTGCACATAGTTTTATGTCAAAATTTCCATGAGAGCAAAAAAGTTCAAGCATGTGATTAAAAAATTTAATTGGCGTTTGAATTTCTCTATTTCCATCTCCTCTTGGATTAAGTGTTAGGGATATTTGCGTTTCAAGCGTGTTTCTTGTTTTTTCAACTGTTTGCATGTACTTTTTCCTCTGTTTCTAAAAACTTATCTAAGCAGCTAATGTCTTCAATTATATCTTTAGCGCCTGCTTCCATTAAAATCTGTGCGTTTTTACTGTCTTTTTTTGTAATTCCGTATACGGGTGTAAATGATGCAATGGCAGAGTATACATCATCTATCGTGTCACCAAAGTAATATATTTTATCATAAATTGTTTCTCTTTTTATGCGATTTAAACCCTCCGGATTTGGTTTTCGCTTGTCTTTATCTAAGTCATCCTGAGAAATAATTTTTGTGAAATATTTTAGGATTTCATATTTCTCAAGCGAATACAGAGCCTCATCAAGCGGTCTGCCGGTAAATGCAGCAAAGTCGTATTTTTCCGATAATTCTTCAAATTTTTCTTGTGGCAGTGCAAGTTTTTCGTTATCTATCAAGCCTTTTGAGCCATTGTTTTTAGGGTTGAAAAACATATTTTGAAATACTTCTTTTATTTTTTCAAATTCAATGGTTATGCCGTGTTTTTCAAGCAAAAATTTTGTTAAATCCCAGTCACAATTGAGCCCGCCAAGCTCTTTTGCTTTTTGTATTTCTTCATCTTGCAATTCTTTATTTGCAAAGAATTCAAAAGTTTCTTTTATTGCAAATCTGTATGAGTTTGAAACATCAAAAACTACCCCGTCAAGGTCAAAGACAAGCAAGTCTTTCTTTTTTAGTGCGTCAAAAAATTTGCCCAAGTCCTCTACTTTTGGTGCTGTTATTCTCAGGCAATTTTTAAGATTATCGGGAGATGAAAAGCGCCTTACTTTGATATTTGCAAGCTCAAGTTTTTTGTATATAAAGTCACAGTAATTACCAAAATCGCAAAGTACAAAATTTGCTTCGCTTTTATAAACCCTGAAGCCAAGCTCCAAAAGTCCCGAGCATAGCGCTTCTCGAGATGTTTTTACTTGCTCTTTTATGTATTTTTCATACCCGCTATCGTTTATTGCCGCAATTCCCGCGCAAACGGCGCAAGCATTTACGGAATATGGCGAAACAACTTTTTTGCATTCAATAATATTTTTTTCATTGCTTAAAATTATACCCAGCCTTAACCCTGCCAGTCCGTTATCTTTTGAAAAAGATTTAACTATGAATAAATTTTCATATTTTTTTATAAGTTCATAGTAATTTATATCCCGTGAGGCAAAATTAATGTATGTTACATCTAAAATAAGCGCAGCATTTGGGCAATTGGTAAGAATTTTTTCTATGTCTTCAATAGCTGCAAGCTCGCCTGTGGGGTTATTTGGACTTGTAACATATATGATTTTTGTATTTTGGTTAACTTGTTCAATTAATTTGTCCGCATCAAAAACCCATTTTGTATAGTAGTCTACACCTCTAAATGTTCCCGAACAAATATTTGCGTAGAGTTTTGGCATAGAAAAAGTTGGCGTAAAGCAAATCAACTCTTCGCTGCTTTCAAGATATGTGTTTATAATTACACTGAGTGCTTCATCAGCTCCGTTTGTGACAAGCACTTCTTTGTCTTTGACACAAAATTTTTGAGCAATCTTGTCGATGAGTTCTCCATAATGAGGATAGTGGGAAATTTGAACGGGCGTAATGTTTTTAAGTGCCTCAATTACTTCGGGAGATGCTCCGTAGGGGTTTTCATTTGAATCGAGTTTTAATATGCAGCTTTGTGCATATTTTGGTGTTTCATAAGGTAATATCCCTTCAAGGGTTTTTTTGGATTTAATCATATTTGAATTATACTATTAAACCCTAAAAAAGCCAAAAGCTATTTATAGGAGAACATTGTTTTGTCTTTTATTTCAAATCTTATATTTGCGATTTCTATGTCATCATAGTCTATATAAGCGTGTTGGAAAAGGTTTCTTCCTGTTTTTATCGTGAGTTCGTTATTATCTCTTAAGAGTTGCCTTGGAATACTAATTTCCTGATTGTCCCCGTTTATCTTTAACTCACCGATTTTTTCTCCGTTAAAAAATATTTCGGTGGGACTTGAATACACATATGCAATTTGATTTTGCCCCAACTCCTTTGCCATTTTTGTATCAAGACCAATGACGGAGCCTATTATTATTACTGCTTCTTCGTTTGGACGCAAAGTTTTGGTACTGAATTTTTTAGAGAAAAATGCACCTGCTGATTTACCTTTAAATTCTGCTGAATTAGCTGAGGTTTCAGAGTATACATCATCTCCCAGATGGCACAATTCGCTCTCTATTGTAACATCACCCATTTTACTTTTTTCTATGCCGAGTTTTAGCGGTTTTGAGGCTATATTTTCGTCAATTGTAAGTGAAAATGGTCTGTAGCCGTCTTTTTGTACTGATAAAATAGCCTTGTCGTTAATTTGAGTATTAAGTTCAAATGTCCCATCAGATGAGCTTGTTGTCCTGTATCCTAATGACGGTATACTTACGGCTGCACCTGTTACGGGTTTTTGTGTGTATGAGTCGACAATTTTATTTTTACTCTTTAGCATTTCATTTTGATTTACTTTGCCTGAGATTACTTCTGCTTTTATATTGCTAGTGCAAATCATTAAAAGTGCCAAGATTATACATAGTTTTTTAATCATTTAAGCGTAAATCCCCCATAATTATGAGTTATTTTACTTAATGCTAAGGTTTTATTAATTGTCTTTTGGGCTATTTAATTATAGCCCTTGTGGAATATTCTAAAGACTATTTTTTTATTTTTTTAATGTTGCAGAATTTAGTTTGTAGAAGTTAAATAAGGATTCTAAATATGTGTGAATGCGGATGTATTTCAGTAATTGGTTTAATCGCTTATGTTTTGCTTTTCGTTGGCGGTCTAAACTGGGGTCTTGTAGGCGCTTTGGACTTTAACCTTGTTACTTGGTTGTTTGGTGAAGGTACATTAATTACAAGAGTTGTTTATTCTCTTGTGGGTATTGCTGCTATCACCTCAATCGTAATGGTTATTGTTCACTACATTAAAAAATCAAGAGTCTAATAACCTAATGTATCCGAGTGCAATTATTTTTTGTGCTCGGATGCATTACCGTTTGCAATTTCTTCAAAAGATTTTTTACCAAATACTTTTTGACTTATGAGAATTTGAAGTTTTGGTATTAAGATTGCAAGACCAAAGATGCTGAATAGCATGCCTGCTGCCTGAAATGCGGCAGTTCTTGCCAGAGTTTTTCTGTATGAATTTTTAAGCAGTTTTTCATCAATAATCTTATCTTTGTTTTTGCTTGCAATTTCAATGATATATTTATCTATGCTTTCTCTTATGCCTTGGCATGTTTGTGCGCTGACGAATTTCTTAGGATTTGACGCTCTGCCATATGTTGCCTTGTTTATGGTTTCTTTTAAAAATTTAGGGTCGCTTGTGATACTGTTTGAGAATACGTCTTTTACCTGCTCAACGGAAAGTACACTTTTGCCTCTCAGTTTTGGTTGCAGCTCACTCATAAGAGTTGCTTTGTTGAATATTTCAGCGTCTTTTACCCTGTCAAAACCAAGTTTTTCAAGTTGTTTAATTAAATCATCAAGTTCTATTGCTTTATTTTGTCCAAAGTCTATTTTTTCAAATTTTGTATCTTTAAGATTTGCACCTATTTTTTCAATAAGTTCTTTGCCGCTAAGACCCAAGGGTGCAATGTTTTTTTGCAAATAGTTATTTGTTTGCGCTATTACATTTGGGTGAATGTCAGAGGTTTTAAAAAGTTTATTTAGCGCAAAGATTGCAGTCGGAGTGGCGAAGTTGTAAAAGAAAACAGAACTTATGTCCCTAAAACCATACTCAAGTGCTTCTGCAGGGTGTCTTGAATTGAGTATTCTTCCGGCGACCATTCCCGTGTCTGTAGAAACAAGCCTCCAAGTGTTATTGTTTTCAAGGTTATACGATGCTTTCATAAGGAAGTTTGCGAAATTTTCACTTCCTTTAAAGTTGATATTGTTTGAATTTGTATATTTGTTATTGGTCTGTTTTTTTGTTTTGTTTATATAATCGTCAAATTTTTCCGTGCTGTCGGTTTTAT
This sequence comes from Candidatus Gastranaerophilales bacterium, assembly GCA_944325115.1. Classification (GTDB taxonomy): domain Bacteria; phylum Cyanobacteriota; class Vampirovibrionia; order Gastranaerophilales; family Gastranaerophilaceae; genus Galligastranaerophilus. The sequence continues at coordinate 4,836 of CALUYX010000015.1, forward strand.
TTGTGTCAGCATTTTTATTTTTTTTCATGGCATGTGCCGTTATGGCATGATTTATTTTTGGAACGGCAAAACCTATTAGTCCTGTGGCAATTATGACGCTTGATATAATTTTACCGAATTTAAAAAATTTGGCACTGTTACTCATAGCGTATCCCGGGTCTCTTAGGTAATCTTTTCCTGTATCTGTAATACTTTTTAATTTAAATACTTTTTCACCTATAAGGTCGCCAAGTTTGTTAAGCCACTTTACCCCCCAAAGCCAAAAAATTGCACTTGTTGCTTCTTCCCTAAATCTTTCCTTGGCTTCAAGTGTACCGCCTCTTTTGTATGCCTGATGAGTTCGCCCTGCCGTGCAACATGCCTCAATAACAAGAGTTGGCAAAACGACTGACGGGTTTTTTATGTGCGACAGTCCTTTTGCAAATATGCTTGTGTTATTTATAGGTGTACTCACGATTTTCGACTAAAAATAAACTCTATGCATGCATAGAGTTTAAAACTTCTAAATTTAAAAATTTGCGCATTAGTTTTCTAACTGTGCAAGTTCATAGCCCGTAAGCTCCGCCACTTGTTTTCTCCAGTTTTCTATAATCTCTTCTTGCGGTAGTTCGTGTGATATTGGAGTACCCATTTTAAGAGTTACTTTGGGGCGTTTAAAGATATTCCAATTATAACTTTCAAGCCCTGCTAACCCGACAGGCACTATATCCGCTTTTACCATTTTTGCTATAACCACAAAGCCTTTGTTTATTTCTTCAATTTTTTTGTTTTTCCTGATGCCGCCTTGAGGAAATATACACAGGTTAAAGTTTGCATTGAATACGTCTTTGCAAGTTTTAATGGTCGAAACTTCAAGTTTTTCCCTGTTTACGGAAAATCCTCCAAGGCGCGAGATGTTTTTTGCCACCCATTTGCCAAAGCCCCCTTTTACCTCATAGAGCTCTTTTTTTGCCATATATGCAAGAGGTCTTATTGTAACCATGTTCATTAAAAACGGGTCACAGTATGAGATGTGGTTGGCGGCAAATATATAGGGCTTTTTTTCAAGTTTTGTTCGTGTGCACTTAAACCTGTAAAATAAACCAAAAATAGGGATGTACAGAATGTAGAGGGCGTATATTTGATATAATCTTGTTAAGATATTGAAATCTTTTGCATACTTCCTAGCGTGGTTAATCTTTTCCATTAATTTCTCCCGAGGTTAGTTCAGTAATTTTTTGCTTCCAGATGTTAATCATTTCATAAGTGTCTTCGTTATACGGTATGGGCTTTCCGATGTTTATTTTGATGTGGCTTTCAAAAGGCTTTCTTTCTTGCTTAATTGCGCCTACTATACCTACCGGCAAGATGTCGCATTTAAGAGTTTTTGCAAGTCCTGCAAAACCTCTTGAAACATTGTCCATATTGCCGTTTATTTCCCTTGTTCCTTGCGGGAAAAGCCCCAATACCCAGTTTGTTTTCTTAATTCCGATTGCTGTTTTTATGGTTGACACGCCCAGTTTTTCTCTGTTTACCGCAAAGGCTCCAAGGTTGTGCAAAAAGAATCTTGCGATTGGTTTTTCAAAAAGTTCTTGTTTTGCCATATAAGCAACATGTCGTCCTATGGCATCGATTACCAAAAACGGGTCTATGGCGCTTACATGGTTTGATGCAACTATAAAAAACCTGTCCTTTGGAACATTTTCCCGTCCGGTAATTTTCATGCCGCATGCAACTCTATAGTACGTGCCGTATACCACACGGCAAGTCAGCCATTGGAATATTCCTCTTAAAAAGTTATACTCTTTCGGGTCTCTTTTTGTGTCGATTTTGTTCATTTCTTTGCCTTATACAAAACTGTGTGAGTATATTTCTTTATTTAACAATATTGTAGCACTTCTGTAAATACTGTGTTGCTCAATATCGTTTTTGTCATATTTTATGTCTTCAATTTCTCCGAAATTTTGCATTGTGTTATATAGTTCAATATACATCTTTTCGGCAGAGTTTCTCGCATTTTGACTTTTTATTGCCTGATACACTTCTAATGTTTTGACATCTAATGCATCAACTATGGCGCCATCTAGGCCGCAACCGAGTGCCAGAGCGAAAAACGTCCTGTTGATTAGGGGACGAAGTTCATTTGGACAGCCGTTTGAGATATTAGACAGACCGATTATAGTTTTAACTTCGGGGTCAAAGCTTTCTTTTATCATTCTGATTGTATCAAGAGATACAACTGCTTGTTCCTGAGCTGCGCAAATCGGTAGTATAAGCGGGTCAATCCAGACTTTTGAGTTGTCGATTTCCATTGATGTTGTCTTGTCAATTATATTCATGGCAAGTTCCATCCTCTCATCAGGAGTTTTTGGTATCCCTGTTTGCGCATTCATGGTTAGCGCAATTAAATTTGAGTTGTATTCGGATACTATTTCTGTTGTTATGTTTAATTTTTCATCATCCGCCGATGAGGAGTTTCAAAAATCATGTTCTGGATGTTTAAGAGTTGATACACCTTCTTTCATTTCTGATATGTTGGTTGTATCAAGCGAAAAATCGACATCGTATTTTTGCCCAATGAGCTCGATTAGCCATTTTAGCGAGCCCTCTACTTTGCCTTTTGCGGGACCGATGTTTAGGTCTATCGTCTTTACTCCGTTTTCATATTGTTTTTTAATATTATCAAGAACATATGATTCATCACGCTCCATAATTGCTTCTTTTGTGCGCTTTGATATAATATGAAGATTCTCCCCTATTAGCACATTTGCCCCCTATACTTTACTAAATTAATTTGCTTTGTTATAATTCTATCATAGATATGGAGGAATTTTATGAAACTTAAAAAAATTCTTGCAACAGCGCTTATGTTGGGACTTGCAACACCTGCGTTTTGCGAAACTATAGGTACTGTAAACTATAGAATAATTCTTGAAAACTATTCAAAGGCTAAATCCGCTAATAGCGAAATTGATGATAAAGCAAGCGAATTGCAAAGATTTTTGCTTGATAAAGAAAAAGAATTTAAAAAAATAGAATCCCCCATACAAAAGAAAAACTTTGAAGAAGCTACGGCAAAAACATTTGCTGCAAAACAAGAAGCTTACGCAAAGTTTAAAGAGAAAAAAGAAATGGAAATTGACACTGCTATAGAAAACGCTATTAAAGCAGTTGCGATTGAAAATAAAATAAACACTGTTGTAGACTACCGTGTTATCTACTTTGGCGGTGTTGATATAACAGATAAAGTTGTCAAAAAATTAAACATGTCAGGTACAGTTACCAAATAGTACTTTACAAAGAATTATTTTTTGATATTATAAGTTTATTGGAGAAGTGCCGGAGCGGTTTATCGGAGCGGTCTTGAAAACCGTCGTACGTGACGAGCGTACCGTGGGTTCGAATCCCACCTTCTCCTTTTTTCTTTTTGAAATAAGGATTTTTTAAAAGGGGATTCGAACCCTGTAAATACTTACATATGCAAGCAAAAGCTCGCATAAATGCTTTTTATGTTTAGTGTTATGTAAAATTTGTAATGTGTTAATTTTTTAACAATGTTATGCATAAGGTATCAAATTATTATCTTTTGGGGTTTTATAAACAATGTGTAATAAACTGAAGGGAATACTTTTATGGATGGCATTAATGTAACTCAGACAAGTGTAATTATGCCGAATTATAAGTCACAAGTAATGACAAATAAAAAAAGTTTGCCAAAAATATCTAATGACTCATTTAATAAAAGTGTTCAAAACTATGGATTTAATGAAAGTTTATTTTCTAAGTATAATAGAACGAGTTTGTTTAATGGTTATATTACTTTTGTGGGAGATATAAATGGTAAGCCAACCGTATTAAAACAGAATCGCGAAAGAACCGGATTATTAACATTTAAAAATAGTTATAATGGCTATATGGGCGAAAAAAAAGTTAATCTTGCGCTAGAAAAAAACAATATATCGGGAGTAGTTGACGGTAAAGAAGTGCAGTTAACAGTTAATAAAGATTTTATCGGGAGAGGTTTTTCTATAGTGGGAAAAATTGGCAACAAGGAAATTTTAATACAGAGAGGTGACTCTATAAAGGAAGCTCAGGGCGAGAATGATATTCTGACCATGTGTTTGTCTTTGCACGGAACTGCGTTAAAGGTCAAGGATGGCAAATTTAATCTTTTAGCCATGTCAAAACAAGCTGAACATAATTGTAATGAAGAATTAATGATGGTCATGATGCAACAACAGTTAATGACTCAAAAAATGTTTTAACAACAAATTGTGTTAAGTCTGAAAGTATAACTTTTGCTTTTTTTTGTTTATTGAGATTGAAATTGAAAAAGATTTTTTTCGGAGTATAATTTCATTGAACGTTTGGTAAATAATATGAATGAAATTTGGACTTTAATTGAAACTACTGCAATAGCAGGCATTGGCGGCACAGGTCTGGGCGGTATAATTGGCGCATTGTTTAAAAAGGATTCAAAAAAAACCGTGAGTCTTTTGTTGAGCTTTGCAGGCGGGGTTATGACAGCAATTGTTTGTTTTGACCTTATAGTAAGTGCGCTTGAGACAAAGGTCAATATTTTTATTGTATCTTTGGGTATATGCGTTGGTGTGCTTTTGGTGTATCTGCTAAATCTTTTTATTGATAAAGCCACAAACCACGAAGTTCATCATATCGATAAAGAGCACCCGCAAACGGCTGATGATTTAGATGAGATAATTCACTCTAATCACCTCAGTGTTCATATTCAAAAAAATGACACCAAGCTTTCGCTTTTTATAGCGGGTACAATTATGGCTTGTGCAATTGCCCTTCACAATTTGCCTGAAGGTATGACAATCGGTGCTTCTTTTGCAAATACAAAAGGTATTCTTGAGGGTTCTGCCTTGGTTTTGGCTGTATTAATCGGGCTGCACAATATCCCTGAAGGAATGGCAATTTGTGTTCCTTTGATAAACGGAGGAATAAAAAGGCGTCAGGCAATTTTGATTACTGCGCTAAGCGGTGCACCCACAATAATCGGCGCTTTGATAGGTTATATGATTGGCGATATCGGTAAAATAGGCTTAGCTTTGAGCTTAAGCTTTGCTTCAGGAGCGATGTTGTATGTTACTTTTGGCGAAATATTGCCCCAATCTATTTTGATGTATCGCAGCAAATTACCCGCTTTCTTTGTGATAATCGGAATTTTGGTCGGATTAATTGTAATTTATGTTTAAAATTTAATTAAGCGGTTGTTCTATGTAAATTCCTTCTCCGCCCATATATTCGGCTTGTTTGCCGTCAAGATAAAGATAAACGGGTTTTTTAAGATTAAACGAGTCAACCGTGAGTTTAATTTGTTTAATCCTGTTTTGAATACTTTTCGTGCCGCCTCCGTACTCAAAGTTGCGGGTGAGATTTACTATTATTTTTCCGTTTTCATCTTTAACCCACATGAGCTTGACATCTTGCGGTATTTCAGAGTATACGCCATGAGATGTTTCGTATTTGCTGGGACCTTTTAACAGTTCATTTATGGCAATTTCAAGAGTTTTATTTTCTACTTCTCTTTTAACATAATGCACGGTGTTTTCATCGCTCATAAAACAAATTTGGACTTCTTGTTTTTGTTTTGGCTGTTGAGTTTCTTCTGCAACAGGTTTTGGTGTTTTAACTTTAACCTCTCTTGTGACTGTTGTTTCGTTTGTATTGAGCGGCTGATAACTTTCTTTACCTAAAAATAAGTAAACATAATAGCCAATGCATATTATAAGGCAAACAATTAATGTTCTTATAAAAACACCCATTTTCTACTCCGTTTTGAAAACTTTTTCTATTCTTAATATATTATCTGATAAATTTGCAATTGATACAAGAGTATTGTTGTAAATTAGCATGAATTTTTCATTTTCCTTGCCTTCTGTCTGTGTTTTTATAGGGTTGCCGTTCAATACTTTTTTGTATTCTTGTTCATTTAGGATGATTTTTTTAAGGTTGAGCACGTCAATCGGATTTATTGCATAGCCTTTTATGTCTGGTGAAATCTTGTGAGAGTTTTTAATTCTAAAATTTCCTGCTTGAGTCCTTATAAGTTCGCTCATGTAAGCTCCGCAGCCAAGTATATCTCCTAAATCTCTTACAATTGAGCGAATATAAGTGCCTTTGGAGCAATGAACAAATATTTGGGCTTCGTCTTTGTTGTTAAATTTTAAAAGCTCAATTTTAAATATTTCAACTTGTCGGGGTTTAATTTCAGGCAGGGACTTGTTTTGTCTTGCAAGGTCACAGAGTTTTTTGCCATTAATTTTGATGGCACTATATTTTGGCGGTATTTGTTCTATTTTCCCTCTAAAATTTTCTAATGCACAAATAAGCTCTTCTTTGTTGAATTTTGGTTCGCTTATAAAGGTTTTTTCTCCCTCGTTGTCACAGGTGTCGCTTGTGTAGCCAAATTTTATGTCGGCGATGTAGGATTTATCTTCACTTAGGTATTCAAGAAGCCTTGAAGCGTTCCCTACGCCGACTTGCAGTACACCTTGCGCCAGAGGGTCAAGTGTGCCCGAGTGTCCGATTTTTTTAATGTTTAATATTTTTCTAAGCTTGTAGATGACATCAAAAGATGTCATGCCTTTTTCTTTGTATATGTTTAAAAAATACATCGGCATTATTACTTGATTTCGCCGCGTGAAATTTTATCTATAAGTTCAGTAATTTTGGCACCGCGCTCTAATGATTCATCCAAAATAAAAAGTAGTGAGGGTGTGTGGCGAAGTCTTATTCTCTGTCCTACGGCATGGCGAATTCTTGGTGTGTCTTTTTCAAGGGCGGCACGAGTTTCTTCTTTTGTTTTTTCATCACCAAAAACGCTATAGAAAACCCTTGCAGCTGAGTTATCGGGCGACACATCAACATCTGTAATAGAAACTATGCCAGATATTCTCGGGTCTTTTATTTCAGTGCGCAAAATGTCAGAAATTTCACGCATAAGGGCTTTTCTTACTCTTTCATTTCTTAAAGACATAGTTTTTTCCTATACCAGTGTCACTCTTTCAACCTCTTTTGTGGTTGAAACTTCTATAATATCGCCTTCTTGAATGTCGTTGAATTTTGCAAATGATATACCGCATTCAAAGCCTGTTGCAACTTCTTTGACATCATCTTTAAAGCGCTTGAGCTGGTCAATTTCGCCTTTAAAGATTTGTTCGCCGTTTCTTATAAGTACCGCAGTTTTTGAGCGAACAATTTTACCTTCAAGTACGTAGCAACCTGCAATTTTATTTGTTTTGCCAACTGTAAACACTTGTCTTACTTCAGCTTTACCAAGTTCTACTTCTTCAATTTCAGGTTCAAGCAGCGAAAGCATTGTTTTTTCAACGTCTTCAAGTACCTGATAAATTATGTCATATTTTTTGATTTGAACTTTTTCTTTTTCTGCTGCAAGCAAGCTGTTTGCATCTTCTTTTACCGTAAAGCCCATAATAATGGCATTTGAAGCAGATGCCAGCATAACGTCAGCTTCAGAAATATCGCCGACACCAACGTGGATAATTTTTGGTATAATTTTTGAAGATTTAACATTCTGAATTGCTTGTGAAACAGCTTCCGCTGAGCCGTGTGTGTTTGCTTTGATGATAAGATTTAAGTTCTTAATTTCATCGTTATTAAGCGTTTCTTTTTTGATGTGCGCTGCGGTCATTGCTTCAAGTCTTGTTGAGCGTTCTTTTTGTTTGCGCTCTTGAACGATTTGACGCATAACTTTTTCATTTTCAACCGCTTCAAAAGTATCTCCGGCTTGCGGAACTTCGTTTAGTCCAAGTATTTCAACAGGAGTTGATGGACCTGCAACTTTTACTCGTCTACCCGAGTCATCCAATAATGCGCGAACTTTGCCGCCAACAGTGCCAACTACAATAGAATCACCTATTTTTAGTGTGCCGTTTTGTACAAGCATTGTGGCAACAGGACCTTTGCCTTTATCAAGATTTGCTTCAATGATAACACCTGTTGCGGGGCATTTTTCAACTGCTTTTAGCTCTTGCATATCGGCAACAAGCAGAATGTACTCTAAAAGTTCATCTATACCTAATTGCTGTAATGCGGATACGTTAACACAAATTGTATCTCCGCCCCATTTTTCAGGTATTAAGCCATGCTCTGTGAGCTGCTGTAGTACTCTGTCGGGGTCAGCATCGGGTTTATCCATTTTGTTAACCGCAACAATGATTGGTACATTTGCAGATTTTGCGTGGTTTATTGCTTCAATTGTTTGAGGCATTACACCATCATCTGCTGCAACAACAAGAATTGCAATATCTGTTGATTGTGCACCTCTTGCTCTCATTTGAGTAAATGCTTCGTGACCGGGTGTATCAATAAATACAATTTTTCTGTCATCAAGCCATACGGTGTAGGCACCTATGCTTTGTGTGATGCCACCGACTTCGGTTGAAACAATTTTGTGTTTTGAAGCTCGAATTGAGTCAAGAAGCGTGGTTTTGCCGTGGTCAACGTGTCCCATAATTGTTACAACGGGAGCACGCTTAACAAGCATACTTTCATCTGCGTTTAGAAGATATTTATTTTTTTCTTCTTTCATTGTTTCTTCTTCGATGAACGCTTCAATGTCTTCATCTAAAACTTCTATTTCAAAGTTTTGTGCAACTTTTTTTGCTGTATCAACATCGATAGGCGAGTTAACGGTGACCATAATACCTTGCATCATTAGGAATTTTATGATTTCTGCAGGTGTCTTTTTGATTTTGTCTGATAATTCACCAATTGTCATCGGACGATTGATTACTACTGACTTAACTTCCTCTATCGCCTGAGTTTCTTGTACATGCTTTTTGTGTTTTGATTGTACTGCTTTTTCAAGACTTATTCTTTCTTGTTCTTCCTCTTTGTTGTAGGATTTTTCTTTCTTTTTCTTTTTGTTTCTTGAGTCTTGATTTGCATATATATCCTGAGATATTATGTGTCGTTTAATTGGTACTCTTGGTTGCTCTGCAGCAGGTTTTTTTGAATCTTGCGCTTCAGCTTTTTTAGCCTTTTGTTCAGGCTTTTCTTGGGCTTGATTTTTTGCAAAATTCTTTTTAGTGAGCGACGGTATGTTTTCTATTTTGTTTATTTCTTGCTTTTTCAAAGCTGCAGGCGCTTCTGTGCTGCTTGTAGCAGCAGGCTTTGCGGGTGCTTTTTTTGGAGCAGGACGAACTATTTCAAGTCTTGACTTTAGCTTTGGTTGTTCAATAATCGCAACATCATCCGCTTGAGTCTTCTTAGAGGGCTCTTCCTTGCTTTTTTCTGCTTTTAATTCTTCTTTTGCTTCAGGCTTTTCTTCGGCTTTTGCCTTTTGCTTTTTAACAATAAAGGCCTTGGGTTTGGATTTTTTCTCGTCTTTTTTTATGTACAAGGCTTTTATTTTGTCAATGTTTGCTTCGCTTACCGTTGCACTGTGCGATTTTAGGACTATGCCAAGTTCGACATTTGCTTTTTCTATAAGCTCTTTTGCTGTGGTATTAAGTTCTTTTGCGAGTTCGTGTACTCTCATTATGCTCCAATGTTAATTTTACTTATCACTTTATATTATTATTAATAACACAAGCAAAAGATTAAGTACAGTTTTTTAACTATTTTGTGAAGCGCAGGGTTAAATAATCAATCATTGTCCATTCGCTAAGTGCGCTTTTCTTTGCAAGAAACTTGATGTCACAATGTTTTTGGATGTCATTTTTTGATATTTCAAGCGGAATTGTAACTTTTGTTGTTTTTTTAGCGGGTATCGGATTGTTTCTGCTTACTATTTTTTCTTCTATTTCTATATTTTTTTCACCTCTGGGCTGAATAATGATTTTAATAAACAAGTTGTCTATCGGGTATTTTGTGTTATTTGTCAGTTCAAATAAGAGGCGATATTTCTTTTTTATGAAAATATTGTTTGTGACTTTTTGAATGTTTATGTTTTTGATTTCCATATCATCTTTGTAAATATTGCTGCCGGCAAGCTTTCTTTTGAAGTTTTCCAGCTTTAATCTGTAAAAGCCTGCTTTTGAGTACTCTCCGGATTTTTCATACTCGGATATTATGTCGTTTAGAAGTTTGTTGTACAGCTCCAGGTTTACAATTTTAGGATTGGCTTCATATGCTTCTTCTATGTATTTTTGTGACTTAATTTTATCAACATTTTGATATATTATTCCCAACTTATACTTGGCATAGGCGTCAGGATAATATTCTATTGCATTATTAAGCATTATTGAAGCATGTATCGGGTCGTTTTCTTCAATGAATTTATCTGCATATTTATTATATGCTTCCGCAAGTTTTTGTGCTGTTTTGTATTTGATTGTATCTTCAGAGTTTCTGGCAAATTTATAAGCAATTTTGTATGTTTTTATGGCGTTTGTATAATCCTTGTCTGACAAGAATGAGTCTGCAAGTTCATCATAAAATCTGGCTTTCATTTCATAAACTTTTTTATCTTTTATGTCAGGAAACTGCATCGAAAGACTTATTGCGCTTTCGTATTTTTTTTGCTTTGCATAAAACATTGCCGCTTTATAAATTGCAAAAGGGGCATTTTCGGATTTAACCAGAGCTTTTTCGTAGTTAACTTCCGCTTTGTCGTATTCTTTTAAAATTTCATGCAAAAATGCAAGTTTCAAATTTACTATATAGTCGTCGGGCTGAATTTCTTCCTCGTGATACAACTCTACCAGACCCATTCTTGCATTTGTAATGTCAATTCGTTCTGTTTTTTCTATTTCTTGTTTTGGTTTTGATGCGTTTATTCTTAGGTCGATAATTATTATAGAAACAATTATGGCCGCCACAAGTATTGTCCAGCCCACTGTTTTTAGATATTCTTGTATTTCCGATAAATCTTTATTCATAAATTTCCTGTATTTCAAGAGAATTTAAACACTCAAGGCATGTAAAAATCTGGTTTATGCTGTATAACCCTTTGTTTGTGTTTACTATCATATTAATTTTAAGGTCTGTGCCGTTTAGCACCTTTTTTTCAAGCTTTAATATTCTTGAGAAATTTCCTTCAAGTATAGAGTTTATTTTGTCTATGTTTTTGATGTTAGTGCTTAGTTTTATTTCAATATTTCTGTAGTGAGAAATTCTTTGTCGTATGACTTTTTTTTCAAAAATTCTGATGAGGGTTAAAATTGCCATAGTTGAAATTGTAGCAATTGCAGCCAGAGAAAATTCCCCCGTACCGCATGCCATGCCTACTGCAGCGCATACCCATAGAGTTGCGGCGGTTGTTATGCCTAAGATATTTGTTCCGCTTCTCATAACGGTGCCTGCGCCTATAAAACCGATACCCGTGATTATTTGAGCTGCAATACGAGCGGGGTCATTTGTGCCTACAAAGCCTGCTGTTTCAGCCATTTTAAAACCATAAATTGAAAGTATGGTAAAAACACATGCTCCGGTGCAGACAAGAATGTGTGTTCTTAATCCCGCAAATTTTCCCGTTAATTCTCTTTCAAAGCCCAGCATAAAGCCAAACAAGATTGAAAGCCCTATGCGTGTGAGCACAAGTGTGTTGTAATCCGTAATAAAATCAAATTCTTTCATAACTCTATCTAATCTCAGATTTTGGGTCCAGTATATCTCTTATTGTATCTCCTATTAGGTTGAAAGACAAAACCGCAACAAAAATTAAAAATCCGGGGGTTAAAAGCCAAGGTCGATACATTATGTTTGTAAATTCTTGAGCTTCTTTTAGCATATTGCCCCAGCTGGCGTCAGGTTGCTGAATGCCAAGTCCCAAAAAGCTTAAGCCAGATTCAGCCAGAATGTAGCCCGGGATACTTAGGGTAATTGCTATAATTACATAGCTTGATGTCTGTGGGAGTATGTGCTTTAGAATTATTCTTGCCCTTGAAGCCCCTATTGAGCGGGCTGCTTTGACATAGTCTTGAGTTTTGATTGATAAAACCATACCCCTTACAACACGAGAAAAACCCGCCCAGCCAATGAGGGCAAGAATTACCGTTATAAGTAAAAATCTTTGTGAGCTTGTCATGCCTGATGGTAGTATTGCTGCAAGAATTATAAGTAAATAAAAACTCGGTATAGACATAATGGCTTCTGCAAAGCGCATCATAAGCATATCTGTTTTTCCGCCAAAATATCCTGCAATGCCCCCGTAAATTAAACCTATCGGGAAAGATATAAATAAGGCTAAAAACCCTATTGTAAGAGAAACCTGTCCGCCATATAAGAGTCTTGAGAAGTTATCTCTGCCGTTTATATCGCAGCCGAAAAGAAAAATATCTCCGCCTTTTTCTACGCCAAACAAGTGCCTTTTTGTTTTAAATATTCCTAAAAATTTGTATTCAAAACCTTTTGGAAAAAGTTTTAGGTAGTATTTTTGGCTTCTATCCTGTATAAAATACATCCTTAGTGAATTTTTATCAAATTTTCTTATGTAGTTGTATGTGTAGGGGCGTGTGAGTTTACCCTCGGGCGTTATAAAGTAAATATTTGAGGGTGGTGCGTAGGATAGGTTTCTGTTTGAGTAGTTTTTGGGATACACTGCAATAAAATTTGCAAGAAATATTGATATATATAAAAGCAAAAGTACAACCAGAGAAGCTGTTGCAAATTTATCTTTAAAAAATTGTTTAAAGAAATTTCTCACTACAACCTCACTCTCGGGTCAGTTAATTTTAAAAGAATATCAGATAATATGTTCCCTGCTATGAGCATAAATGACCCTATCATAAGGCTTGCCATAACAAGGTTTATGTCTGATTTCATAACCGCTTCAAGTATTAATCTGCCAAGACCGGGGTATTGAAAAACGTATTCCGTAAGAGCTGCTCCGCTTAAAAGCGCTGCAAATTCAAAGCCGAGCAGCGTTACAAGCGGGTTTATGGCGTTTCTTAGGGCGTGTTTTATAATTACTTTTGAGGGTGCTAAACCCTTTGCTCTTGCAAATTTTACATAGTCACTGTCAAGCACATCAAGCAGGTTTGAGCGCATCTGCCTTGATAAGCCCGCAAGAGATATGGTAGTAAGTACAAGTGTAGGTAAAAACAGATGGTGAGCTATATCAAGCACTTTATGCAGTGGGTCAAAGTTGGAAAAATTCGGGCATGTGAGTCCGCCTATAGGGAAAAGCCCTGATTTTTGCGCGAAAATTAAAAGTAAAATTGCAAAGAAAAAGGAGGGTATTGCCATACCTATACTGGATAGTACGGTCAATATCCTGTCAAAAGTACTTCTGTAGTTAAGAGCTGCAATGACACCAAGAGGGATGCCTATTATCCAAGTCCAAAAAATAACACTAAAAGAGAGTAAAAGCGTATTAAAAGCCCGCTCTTTTATTTTGGTGCTTACTTTTTCGCCGCTTACCGTTGTGCCCATATCTCCACGGATAAAGTTTTTTCCCCAGATAAAATATTGAACAATAACAGGCTTGTCAAGCCCGAGGCGAATTTTTTCCGCTTCAAGAGTCTGCTTTGTGATGGATGGGTTCATCCTAAGTTCTGCAAGCGGGTCGACAGGTGAGAGCCTGATTAGAAAGAAACTTATGAAGGATACGATTATGATAATCGGTATACCTTGTAAAATCCTCTTTAGTATGTAGCTCCATATAGACATAAAAATACTTTACACCAGATTTAAAATTTTATTATTAGTCAAAAAGATTATTTAATCTTTCTTGAATTTCTGCAGGGTCAATTTCTTCTGTTATAGAGTTAACATCATATGCAAGCTGGTAGTATTTTGCAGCCTCAATTTTTTCACCTTTTATGGCGTACGCTCTGCCAAGATTGTAGTAAGCTAACGCATAGTTTGGATTAGACTCTGCAGCGTGTTTAAAGCACTCTATTGCATTTGAAATATGAGCTAAATCATCTAAGTAAATAACGCCCAAATTGTTGTGTGCTATGTCGTAGTGAGGGTCGTATTTAATAGAGAGATTGTATTCTTTTATGGCTTCTGTTAAATCGCCCATGCCCCAGTACAAATAGCCCATGTTACAGTGAATTTTTGCGTTGTTTGGTTCAAGTTCAAGAGCTCTTCTGTAGACTATAAGGGCGTTTTTATAGTCTTCTGCATCGTAAAACGCACTTCCGAGGCTGACGTAGATGTCAATTTCTTTTGGGGCTAAAAGGTGTGCAATTTGGAAAGATGAAACAGCAGCTTGCACATTTTTTGTTACGTTCTGCTGAATATACCCCAATGTCTGAGCCACAAGGCTTGTCCAGTCTTGCTTAGGATTAAGTGTTATTGCACTTTGGTAGTGCGAAACAGCTTTATCTATTTCGCCTTTCATAAAATACAGATTTGCCACATTGCTGTGAAGAACAGCGTTGTTAGGGTGTATTGATATAAATTTTTTGTAGGCAATAATAGCGTTATCATAGTCACCCATCTCTTCGTATGCTTGAACAAGTCCTGAGTATGCGCTAAAACATAATGAGTCAATCCAACGAGCCATTTTATACTCAACAATTGCCTCTTCGTGTTTTCCGACTGCTCTGTATACATCACCCAAGAGTGAGTATAGCGGTGCAAATCCGGGCATTTTATCTATTGCTTGAGAATATATGCCGATTGACTTTTCGTAGTCTTTTAGTACGTAATATTTGTAAGCATCAACTAATGCAGGAAAAATTGTAATAATTTTTGCTTTATTTAAAACGTTTTTAATTGCTTCAGAATCAAACGGCAGGGTAAGTATTGATAAAACAAGCTCAACCCAGCTTTGCGCTTTAGTTTTGAATGATTTAAAAAACAGTGCTCTTAATAGTCTGTATTTAAGGTAGTGTATTCTTGATGACCTCAAAAGAGTATGCTTAAGAGCTATATTCGCTTCATCAAGAGCATCATGATAGCGGTCTTTTTTCTTTAGTGACTGGGCTATCATGTAGTGACATTGAGCTTTTGAAGCGCCTTTAGAAAGTGCCAGATTGAAATAATTTATTGCTCTGTCTAATTCGCCTTTATGATAAAATGCAAAACCTATTTTGTAGTATATGGAGGGGTCATCAATCAGACTTTCCGAAGCTCTTTGGTATTGAGTGATGGCTTCGTCAATATATTGTTTTGCCTGATATACATCTAAGTGCCAATCCATGTATAAATCGCCAAGACGCACACACAGGGCTGTGTTTGTGGGTTCTTTTAAAAGGATTGACTGGCAGTACTCAATCGCTTTTTGTATTTGCCCGCTTTTTGCAAGCTTATTTATTTTTTTATTTATCTGATTGTCGGTTTTCAAAAAAATCTCCAATATAAACTTTAGCTTTTTTCACTTATAGCTTTTATGCAAAATCCTGCTATTTTATCTCTGTCAAACTCGTTGATGTCAGTGTATCTTGCAATATACTTGTCATCAATGACATTTATAATTTGTGCTTGAACGTTAATGTTCTTGCCAAATTCTTCACCCAGAAGTTCTAATTCTATTTTATCATCAATACCAAATTTTTGTTCATCCGGAATAAATTTTATTCCTCCTGCTGAAATGTCCACCGTGCTTGCGCCTATCAAATGTCCGTCTTTTCTTACGAAAAATCTGAATTTTATTGCAGCGCGGACAAATTCTCGTTTTTGGTTGATGTTAAGTGCTTTTGCATTTTCTATTACCAATTCTCCATCACCTGAGGGTGAGCAGATTACCATAGAATACATTGATTTTATACCAAATTGAGTGTGTACATTCACAAATATTTCATCGCCCTCGCTTAGAGTCCATGCTCGGCTTTCATTATCTTTTTGGTAGAATATCTTGAGTCTGTCTTTTTGAACAGATTCAATTATACCCTCGAGCTTGTCAAATTTTGGGCATTTTATGATTACTATTTGTCCTTGTTTTGCCTCAATCATATCTGTATTTTAGTTTATAGAGTCTTTTTGTGCAAATTATTAATTAAATTTAAAAATTAAGATACTCATTGGGTGCAAGAGCGCAAACAAGAGAATTTTTTGACAGAATGTAGTTTGCAGCATCCATTATGTCTTGGGCATTTGTTTTATTAATTGCTTCTATAAATTTTTCACTATAGTTTAACCCTAACCCCATAAGGTAGTTGTAGCCTTCCATGGATGAAATTTGCGAGTTTGTTTGGGAAAAATACTCAAGCTTGCCGATGATGTTTTCTCGCCCTCCTTGAATTTCATCTTCCAGGGGCGGATTGTCGGCAATTTTTTTCAGCTCATGCATAAAACCGTCAAGAGATTTTTTTATGTTTTTGGGTTCCGTTGCAATATAAAAACTGAAAAGAGCCGACTTAGAAAGTGTTTCGTAACTGCTTCTTACGGTGTAGGCAAGACCTTGTTTATCTCTTAATTCTACAAAAAGTCTTGAGCTCAGCCCTGATGAACCTAAAATGTTGTTCATAAGTGAAATTTTAGGATAGAGCTCGCTTTGCATATTTGGCACAATCCAGCCTTGAAAAACTTGTGCCTGATTCAGGTCATTTTTAGAAATTTTTATGATTTTTGGATTTTCCTGAGCATTAAGCTTAGTTATTTCTTGAATTTGTGATTGGTTGTCGTTTGATTTCATAAATTCAAAATTATCTGCAAAATACTGCGCGCATTTTGTAGCGTCTTTTATATCTCCTGCAATGGAAATTACTTTTTTTGATTCAAGAATTTGTTTGTGAACTTCAAACATGTCTTCTTTTTTAATTTTATCAATTTCTTCAAGAGTTTTTGTGCCTGTATTAGAGTAGTAATGACCATCAAAAATGTTTCTTACAAAAGTATCAGAGGCAAGTACTCTCGGGTTATCCAAATCGGACTTAATTTCTCCCTTTGTTTTGTATAATTCCTTATCAAACTCTTCAAATGTTGAATTTAGAAGAATGTCGCGCGCATAGTGCATAGCGGTGTCAAAATCTTCATTGAGAAACAAAAAACTTACTCTCAGATAGTCTTGTTTAGATTTTATTGATACATCTATGCATTCGTTTTCAAGTTCTTGAGCAAGGGTTTTTGAATCTTTTGTTTTTGTGCCTTGCAACAATAATTTTGCAAAAAGTCCATATGTGCCCGAGTTTTTCTCAGGTTTATCAAGCTTGAAATAAAAGCAAACAGAAGTTCTGGGAGTGTTTTTCTTGTCGTTTATAATTATATCTATGCCGTTTTTTATAATGTGTTCCATTTAATTTTCTCCTTGGGGCAAAAGTGTGCAAAATGAGCAAATGTTTTTATTTAAGTATTTTGCTGCAATTTCACCTAAGTATTTTGTATCTATATTGTTTAGCGTTTCAAGGTATATTGAAGCAGGTGTCAAATCTTCGCAAACGGTCATATAATAGCCTATGGAATCTGCTATATCGGAAACCGTTTCTGCTTCCTGAGCAAAGTTAACTTTGGCTCGTTTTTTAGCTTTTTTCAGTTCTTCCTCGCTTATTGAAGTTAGTTTTTCAAGCTCTTCTTTTATTTCTTGTATAAAGATATCTTTTTTATCGGGAGAGAAATTTGCCTCAATAAAGAAATTATCCCCGTCACGGAACTGATAGTGACAAGTTTCTATCTGATAAACATAGGGTTCTTTCGGTGTTTCGATAAATCTTGTCTGTAGCCTTGAACTTTTGCCTTCGCCCAAAATTATTGAAATTACATCAAGTGCTATTGTTTCTTTTAGGTTTTTTGCACTGTCACATAGAAATCCTGCCATTAAATAGCCCGTGTTTACATCTCCTTTAAGTTCGATATTTTTTGGGTTTTTGTTGATGGTTTCAGGTATTTTTTCGTCAGATATGCATTTTTCGATGATTGAATAGTCTTTAAATTTAAACTCTTTTTCAAGCTTGGGTAGAATTTCTTCGTCTTCAAAGTCACCAACAACAATGGTTGTAAGGTTGTTTGGAGAATAAAAAGTTTGATAATAGCGCATTATTTCATCTCTTGGAATTGAGGCTATAATTTCTCCTGTGCCTATTACTTCTCTTTTGTAAGGATGTTTTTCATACAAAGCATCGTTTAGCGCCGAGTATACTTTTCGCCAGTTATTGTCTTTTCCCATGCGAATTTCTTCTATTACAACATATCTTTCTCGCTTTTGTTCGGGTACTTCGCTACCAAACTTAAAAGCCGGTCCTACTTCTTCTTCGGGTATTATAGGGTCTACCATCATATCCGCGTGCATTTCAATTGCCGTATCGAATGAATGCTTTGGAATTGTTACGTAGTAGTATGTGTAATCTTTCCAAGTTGCAGCGTTAATTATTCCGCCTTTTGATTCAAGAGTTCTATCAAAAACCCCTGCTTTGTATTTTGTTGTGCCTTTAAACATTAAGTGCTCAAGAAAGTGCGACACGCCGTTATTGTGTTTGTTTTCATTTATTGAGCCTGTTTTTGCCCAAGTACTTATGTTTGCCATTTTGCTGTCTTTTTTTGCAATAACGATTTTATGCCCGTTTTGATATGTGTATATGCTTACGGGTTTATCTAAATAAGGATACGATATTTCTTCTTTTTTAATATAGTTTGGCATTTTTCCTCTTATTCTGTTATGTCGCGGCGAAGCTTGGCTGCGCCTTTTAAATATTGGTGTTTAATTTCTGTTTGAGATTTTGTTGTATTAACGGTTAAAAGTATTCTAAGGCACATTTTTATGGCACCTTTTACATCCATCTCCCTGTAGCACATCATAGGAACATTTTCAAAGCCGCAGTACTCTCTTGCAAATTTTGCTGGAAATTCTGCGTCAATGTCTGATGTAACGGTAAAAATTGCAAACGCAATATCTTGTGTTTCTATGTTGTTTTTCTCAAGTATTTCTCTAAGAAGCTCTACCGTTGCTTCTTTTATACCGTTTTTGGTATTACTTTCAACAGTTATTGCTCCTCTTATTCCTCTTGTTAGCATTGTTTAAATACATCTCCAACTTTAATTTTTGCACCAAGGCTCCAGTTGTATGCGCTCATCTCACCTTTTCCTTCCGGTTTTACACTTACAAGTAAAATAGCGTCTTTTCCGCAACATACACAGATGCCGTTTTTATCTATACTTATTACTTCTCCGCAATTTTTTTTGTCACAACACTTAACGGGTTTTGTTTTTAAAATTTTTACCAGTTTTGAATTAAACAGTGTATGGTTTGTGTTTATTGTGTGCATGGCACGAATCTTGTCGTGAATTTTTTTTGCGCTTTGCTCCCAGTTAATGTTTTTATCTTCTTTTTTTATTTTTTTGGTAAATGTTGCTCTATTGTGCTCTTGCTTTTTGGGGATTAATTTACCGCTATAGAGCCCCTTTAGAGTTTCATCCAGAAGTTTTGGAGATATGTTGGAAATTTTTTCCATAAGTTCGGGGGTGTTAATCTCTTCATCAAGCTCAATTTCTTCCTGCAAACAAATATCGCCCGCATCAAGCTCAAGGGCTGTTTTCATTGTTGTGATGCCTGTTTTTGTTTCTCCGTTTAAAATTGCCTCACATATGGGGTTTGCCCCTCTGTACAGCGGCAAAAGCGAGGCGTGCAGGTTGATTGTTCCGTATTTTGGAATGTCAATGACCTCTTGAGAAAGAATTTGCCCGAAAGCAAAAGTTATGAAAAAATCGCACTCGTATTGCTTTAATTTTTCAATTATTTCGGGCTCTTTTGAAATTTTTTGCGGCTCATAAACATCGATAGAATGTTCAAGAGCTATTGTTTTTATTTTGCTTTGAGTTATTTTTTTACCACGGTTAGAGGGTTTTGGCGGTTGCGTTACAAGGGCGCAGACTTCATAATCATTGGAGTTAATAAAATATTCAAATGATTCTACCGCAATGTCAGGTGTTGCAAAAAATACTACTTTCAACTACTGCTCCTTGCTTTGAGTCTGTTCGTTCTTTAAAATTTCTTCCTCTAATTCGGGTTCGTCAATGAGTCTTTCTTGCTCGATTGAAGGGAGATTGTTTTGTTTCAGCACTTCGATGGCGTCAAAAATGTTTCTTGAATGGTCAATAAAAAGTATGCCGTCAAGGTGGTCGTATTCGTGCTGAATGGCTTTAGCCAAGAGTTCTCCGTCTTTTGCTTCCATAACAAAAGGTCTTCCGTTGATATCAAGTGCTTTGACCATTACATTCTTGTATCTTCTGACATCAACATAAGCCTGAGGGAAGCTTAAGCACCCTTCGTTACTTTTAATTGCACCGCTTTTTTTGATAATTTTGGGGTTGATAAAAACAATCGGATTAAGCGGTTCATCATCCATTGACACATCTATTACAAACATCCTCAAATTTTCCCCAACTTGAGGTGCTGCAAGCCCTACGCCATTATTTGCATACATTGTATCAATTAAATCATGCGCAAGGGTCTTGATTTTCTTTGACACTTTTGATATTTGCTTCGATTTCAAACGGAGCTTCTCATCTCCGTACTTTAAAATTTTTAATATAGCCATAGTTTTATATTAC
>CALUYX010000016.1 GCA_944325115.1 Candidatus Gastranaerophilales bacterium
ATGACTTTTTAAAAAAAATCATTAATTTGTATGAAAAATCCCATTAATTTCAATGTTTAATTGAAGTAGTAAGGTATGGTGTCCGAAAACTCCATTAGGAGGGTTATTTTTCACACAATGTTTAATCCTAAAATTCAGTCTTATATTAATTCAAGCGGCGAGGCTCAGGCAAAAATGCGGGCACAGCAGCTCAATTCTTATATTGAAGCGCTTTACCCAACGCCTGTTGATACAAAAGAAAACCCCGCAATAAAACCGTTTAACGAAGTTCTAAAGGTTACAAAAGAAGAATCAGGAACGGTTTTTAAGGTTGATAAACCGCCTGAAATTCCTTTCGGTTCACTATCAAGAAAAGTAAAATACACAAAAGATGAGATTTTAGACCTTATAGACAGAACCGCTCAAAAGTACGGAATAGATGAAAAACTTGTGCGTGCACTTGTAAAGCAAGAATCAGGTTTTAATCCTAATGCAAAATCCCACGCGGGAGCTTTGGGGCTTATGCAGTTAATGCCCTCAACGGCAGAGGGTCTTGGTGTAAAAAATCCTCTTGACCCTGTTCAAAATGTCGAAGGTGGCGTTAAGTATCTAAAATCAATGCTGGATAGATTTAACGGAAATACAATCCTTGCTCTTGCAGCATATAATGCAGGTCCTAATGCCGTTAAAAAATATAACGGAGTTCCTCCCTATAAAGAAACACAAAACTATGTACGTTCTATTTTAAGTCAATATCTATAAAAGAGGTAAATTATGAGTAATGGAGTTGCACCTAAAATAAATTTATTTGAAAGAATGGAGTTTTCAAAACTCGATGCCCCGGGCAGTATTAAATCTGCTCGTATTGATGATGTTGAAAAACCTGAAACTACTGATTTTAACGGAGTTTTAACGGGTCTTGTCGAGCAGTTAAACCAAACAGTAAATGCGCCTGAACAGTTAACGCAGGATGCTATGCTCGGTAAAGCCGATGTGCATGATGTTATGGCTGCTGTTGCAAAATCAGAGATTAACGTAAATATTGCGACAACGGTTGTGGGTAAAGTCCTACAAACGTATGAAAAAATCATGCAAATTCAGATATAGCGTTAACTATTAACGAGATTAATAGTATAATTAATTGTGTAGTACTATCACCTGTTGTATAAGTTATGGACTTCAAAAAAATACTAGAAAATAAACCTTTATTTTACGGGATTATTGCGGGAATCGTGATAGTCGTACTTTTGTTTTCCATAACCCTTACAGTTGTTATTTCCTCATCAGGCAAGGCAAAGGGCGGTTCTGAAGTAGTAAAAGAAAAAGTAATTAAAGAACCTCTCGATTTATTTACAACAGATAATATCGGTCAGGCGCTTGAAGTCCAAGCATTGCTTGCGCGTGAGGGTATCCGTGCACAAAGAAAAATAGACGGTACAAAATCTACAATATATCTTGCCGAATACACTATGTCAGAGCGCGACAGGGCTCTTTTGGCGATAGTTAAATCAGGGCTTATAGATGAGCATGTAGGGCTTGAAATTTTTGACAAGGGAGATTTTACCTCGACAAAAGATGATAAAAAAATTCGTCTTGTGCGTGCAATTAACGGTGAACTTTCTCGTTTAATCAGGAAGATTCCTCCGATAGAAAATGCACAGGTATTTATTTCAATTCCCGAACAGACATTTTTTGCCTCTCAGCAAAAGCCTATTACCGCAACGGTTCAGGTTACCGTGCCATCGGGCGAGCGTCTTGATAATATGAAAATAAAAGCAATTACAAACTTGCTTTTAGGCGCGGTTCAGGGGCTTGAGCCCAATAATATTTCAATAACGGATACTAACGGAACCGTATACAACAGTATAATCGGCGCATCTGATGATGCTTTATCAAAAATTGAAGAAAACGACAAATACATGCAATCAAAAGTTTCTTCTCAATTAGACAGGCTTGTGGGTAAAGGCAACTATGTAGTTACCGTTTCAACATTTTTAACTCAAGCGCCGGTTGAAAAAACAAGTATAATCTATGACCCGACAAGAAAAACCTCGGTAAATGAGCAAAACTTTACCGAAAAATTGGGCGATAATACAACGGATATTAACTCTGCAACAAACGCTGTAAGTACATATCTGCCCTTTGGTGTTCCAAACAGCGGTTCTAATTCTTCTCAAGACAGAAAATATGTCCGCCAAGCGCAAGAAACTCAATACGGGGTTACAAAAACCCAAGTAAATGAATATATGAAAGCAGGAGTAATTGAAGAAATATCAATTGCTGTGTCATTGGAAGAATCTTCAATTCCTATGAGTATGACAATAACAGAGCTAAAAGAGCTTATAGCTCACGCTGCAAGCCCAAAGGTAAACCCTGAAAATGTTTCTATAGCTTTTGTTGAGTCAAACAGTCCCATACTTGCTCCTGATCAGGGTCCGAATCTTCCAAAACCTGAAGAATCAGGAAACCCTTGGTGGGTAGTGGGCGCGCTTTTGTTGTGCGGTCTTGGTTTTGGTCTAAGACACATTATGCAAAAAGTTAGAAAAGAAGCCCAAAGACAGGAAGAAGAACTTGCGCTTTTAAGACAAAAAGCACAAGAACAAGAAAAGCAACTGAATGATGTTAATATGAAAGCCGCTGAGCTTATTCAAAAACAAGCTCAGATGGCGCAAAATCTTATAGAGCAGCAAAATCTTCATGCTGCAGCAATTGCGCAAGCTCAAGCTCAGGCGCAAAACGGCAATGTGCAGCCGCAGCAAGTTCAAAATGCCGGCGATGTTAATATACAAGATGCGCTAAACGAGCTGAGTATGGACTTTAGCGAGCTTGATGAAAACGAAGCTACGGAAAAATTAAAAAACTGGATAGAAAATACATAAATCCTGATATACAATAAGGGGAGAGATGGCAGAGCGTAAAATAGAAGGATTTGACCATAAGGCGTTTGCAAAAAATCTTGCAGGACAAGCAGGACAGGTTGTCCCTGCGGATATTGGCGCGGATGATAAAAAATTTGTCGTTGATATAGTCTATAAATTTTGTATTTTATCCGGTGATGCGCTTGTAAAAGATGAAACAATAAATTTAAACTCTGCTCAGGCATCTTTAATAACGCAGTTTATAGGCGAATGGTCTTTTCATAAGTCAATTGACCTTATACGCTCAAAAATTGACCCCTCATTAAGGGAAGGTATTTTACAAAGAGTGGCATTTACCGTTTTTGAAATTGCAAAACAGGCTGTTCTTAAAAAAATGCCTCAAGAGCAGATTATTCCTCTTGTTGAGCACCATGTAAATGTCTGCTTTAAACAGGCTTTAGATGACCTGAAGAAAAAAGGTGTACTGGATGATAAGGCTGAGCAAGCGGCACTAAGCCAGTCAAACATTGATGCTATGGCGCAAACTCAGGCTCAAGAAGAAGCCATAGGTGCTGATATGAGCGATACCAAAATTTTAAAGCTTGCCTCACTTGCTCTTCTTATCAGGAATTTTCCCGATGCCAAAATTAAAAGTATTTTATCAAAATTTAATAAACCCGAAAGGGAGGTGCTTTTGCAGTATTTAGCAATGCAAGATTTAGAAACAAAGATAGACACAAAAATCACACAAAGATGCTTAAATGAAATGAAACAGGCGTTACCTGAGCCTCAGAATATGTCTATGGAGAGAATACAGCGCAGAATATGTAAAATTGTAAAAAATTCGGACAAGGAAGAAATTTCTAATATTATTAAAGATGAGCGTCCGCAGATAAAAGAATTTGTGCTATTGGGTTCAAATTCTGACGCTAATATTCCTCTAAAGGTGGCAAATGTCATCTGTAAATACTTAGAAGAAAAGACTTTATGATAATAAAAAGAAAATTAAAAACTGCAGAAAATCAATCCAAAATTGCCCAACAGCAGATTTTGGAAGCTCCTATTGTCGAAATTTCTTCTCAAGTACAAGAAGAAGTTAAGCCTGTTGTTGAGGAAATAAAAGAAGAAAAACAAATAACAGAACAAGACACCCTAAAAGAGTTTGAAAAAATAGACATCTCAGAAATTGAATTTAAAGAAAGAATCGAAAGAAGAAGAGGGGATAGAAGAAGGGGTTACAGAAGAATTGACGAGAGAGCTCTTGTTTCCCGTGCTCAGGAAGAAGCCCGCTCTATTCGTGAGCTTGCTGCAAAAGAAGGCTATAAAAACGGTCTTGAAAATGCTCAAGCAGAAATTGACAAATTAAAAACCGCCCTTGAAGACTTTTTGTCATCTCGTTATGCAATATATGATGAGCTTATGCCTCATATACTTGAGATTTCTCTTGAAGTAGCCAAAAAAATCATTAAAAAAGAAGTGGAATTATCTCCTGATGTGCTGAAGAATATAATTAATGAAATTTTGGGCGAATTAAGCAGCACGGATGAAAAAATAACAATCCGTGTAGCGCCTGATGATGTAGATTTTGCTCGCGCTTCTCTGCCTGAGATAATTGAAACCAACAGGCTGGACGCCAAAGTTGTTATAGTGCCTGATGAAGCGGTTGAGAGGGGAAGCTGCATAGTAATTTCAAACAATGGTGTGGTAGATGCAAGCTTTTCAACTCAATTACAAATAATTCAAAATGCTTTTGGAATATACAAAGGAGGTCAGTAATAATTTAGAGGATGGCACAACCAAACACTCAATCTAATCCCATAAGTGAAATTTTTCTTGCAATATTTGTAATCGTTTTGATTTTGATATTGCTGATTGAGATGCCAAACTGGGTCATAAACTTTTCAATAAGTTTGAATATTACCCTTGGTATTGTGCTTTTAATGATTTCATTGTATGTCCAAAAACCTCTTGAATTGGCTTCTTTCCCATCTATAATTCTTATCGGCACGATGTTTCGTTTGGTTCTCTCCATTGCCTCAACCCGTTTGATTCTGGCAAAAGGAGATGCAGGCGAAGTTGTTCATGCTTTCGGTACGTTTGTTACCGGTGGTAATATGGTTGTAGGTGGTGTTATCTTCCTTATCATAACCGTTGTACAGTTTATGGTAATTACAAAAGGTGCCGAACGTATTGCGGAAGTTTCTGCTCGTTTTGCACTGGACGCTATGCCCGGTAAACAGATGACAATTGACGCCGATTTTAACGCAGGGCTTATATCTCCGGAAGAAGCGGTAAGACGGCGTGAAGATTTGCAAAGAGAATCATCCTTGTTTGGTTCAATGGATGGTGCTATGAAGTTTGTAAAAGGTGATACTATAGCAGGTATCATCATTGTTGTTATAAACATTGTAGGCGGCTTGATTATTGGTATTTTGTTAAACGGTATGCCCGCGGCGGATGCTGTTTCAAAATACACTATCTTAACCATAGGTGACGGTTTGGCATCTCAAGTACCATCGCTTTTGATGTCAATTTCAGCAGGTATTATTATGACCCGCTCTACTGCAACGGGTTCATCACTGGGTATAGACTTATCAAGTCAGATTTTATCAAAACCGCAGAGTTTGTTTTTTGCGTGCGGATTTTTGCTTTTAATTGCGGTAACAAGCCCCATAACAGGGCTGCCGTGGCTGCCCTTTTTAATGTTTACAATAATTATAGCCCTAGCCGGCTTTTCTGTTCTTGTTAATGCGGATGTTCAGGCGCAACTTGGTCAACTGGACGCTGTTAAGCAGAATATGCAAGACCTTGTTAACCCCAATAAAATGTATGAAAGATTGGGGGTTGATGTTTTGAGTTTGCAAGTAGGCTCAGGGCTTCTTGTAATTGCCGACCCTGACCAAGACGGTCAGCTATTGGCAAAAATTGCTGCGCTAAGGCAAAGGGTAACTGATGAATTGGGTTACATTATTCCTAACATAAGGATTATGGATTCATCTGCCATAGCCGATAACGAGTATTTAATTTCTATTCGTTCAAATACCGTTGCAACAGGTACGGTTTACCCCGGTAAGTATATGGTAATTGCTGACCAGTGGGAAGCTCTGGGTAAAAAATTGCCTGAAAACGCTATTGTAAGCGTCGACCCGACTTATCAATCTCAAGCTTACTGGCTTGACCCGCAGTTTATAGACAAGCGAGATAATATAACAGCAGTTGACTCTGTTGATGTTATTGTAACTCACTTGCAAGACTGTGTTCGTAAGTATGTAGATGAAGTTATGACAAAAACTGATGTCTTAAAGCTTATGGAACTTGTAAAATCTCAAGACCCGACACTTGTTAATGACCTTGTACCTACAATTATTTCAACAAGTGACTTAAGAAAGATATTTGTAAATCTTATTCGCGAGAAAGTATCAATTAAAGACATTATCTTTATATTTGAGCGTTTGTGCGATTATGCAAGATTTTCAAAAGAGCCTGATATACTCTCTGAACGTCTGCGTGCAGCG
The DNA here is from genome assembly GCA_944325115.1 of Candidatus Gastranaerophilales bacterium. GTDB lineage: Bacteria > Cyanobacteriota > Vampirovibrionia > Gastranaerophilales > Gastranaerophilaceae > Galligastranaerophilus. Next base: position 6,353 of record CALUYX010000016.1, read on the forward strand.
TTAGGTCGTCAAATTTGCCTTGCGCACTGTAACAAAGAAAAAGTTCTCTATGCCCTTACGCTATCGAGCGAATGGGAAAAAACTCTTGATGACAGTTGTCAAAGAACTGAGCTTGGAACAATGTTTTTGCTCAACCCTATGCAGGTTCAAGAGCTTATTGAATCGACTGCAAATACTCTTATGCGCGCTCATCAGGCAGTGGGCACTCAGCCTGTAATTCTCTGCTCACCAAGAATACGTTTGCCTCTGTATCAAATGCTTGAACGACACATACCGACTATTGTTGTTATATCATACTCTGAACTTATAACCGATATAAGGGTTGAAGCTATTGATACAATTGGTGAAAGTTCGTATATGTAATTAAAAAGGGGCTTTTAAGCCCCTTTTTTGTGGTTTAATATTTTTTAGTCATTGTCTTTTTCTATAGTATCTTCACCAATTATGTCATCAATATCTTCTGCTATAGATTTATCAAAGCCATCAATATCTATGTCTATATCTGTATCTGTGTCTGTGTCTGCAGCAGTATCAAATTCGTTCATTTCTTTTAATGCTTCTTCTGCGCCTCTGCCAAGACCTATGGTTTCTGCGTTTCTAATGATTTGGCTGACAAGGGTAGAATTTTCTTCTTCTGCTGCTTTACCCTTGTAATACATTTCCCATAACTCATCAGGTTTACAGTAGCCGTAACCGTACACTTTTTTTCTTCTTGCTGCCATATTGTCAACACATTCATTTACCGTATCCCAAATTTTATCAGCATCTTCCCCTTTCATTTCTCCAATCGTTCCAAGTCCATCGGTATCTATATTAACCCATTTGATTTCCGTGCCTCTTTGTTTTAAAAAACTGAGGTATTTATCGCTGTATATTAAATTGTCATCTAGTGTGATACGTCTTTGTCCCTTGCTGTCTAAATGCGGCAATGGACCATCTTCTTTATAAGTAAAGCTTCTTGCTGCTTTTTCAGGTAGAGGGTATTTTCCTCTGCATTGTTTTGCATTTGATGTAAAGTTAAGTCCGCTAACGCCTAAGTTCATATTTTCTCCTTTCCTAATTGTTTTTGATTTAGTATATGTGGTTTATTTAACTTTAGTGAATATTACGGATTGCCAAAATTTCAATTTCTTTTTACATTTCTTTACAAAATATTTTTCAAGAAACTTTTTCTATGATACTTTGTAATGCCGTATTTTTTAATGGCTTCGATGTGCTCTTTACTTAAATATCCTTTGTTTTTCTCCCAATGATAATGAGGGTATTGAATAGAGATTTTTTTCATAAACTCATCTCTTTCAACTTTGGCTAAAATACTTGCCGCAGCTATTGAGGCAGATTTTGAATCCCCTTTTATAATATTTTTTTGTGCGATTTTTAAGTCTTTTACTTTTCTGTTGCCATCAACAAGCACAATAGGACATTGCGCTTGAATTTTATTTAAAACCTCTTCAATGCTTAATTTCATAGCCAAAAGAGAAGAGTTTAGGATGTTTATTTTCTCAATTGTTTCAACATCGATTGATTTAATAGAAAATACGGAGTTATTGCGGATTATGGGGTACAATTCAAGGCGGGTTTTTTCGCTTAATTTTTTTGAGTCGTTTAATTTTGTAAGTTCTTTTTTAATATCGTCGTTTAAAAAACAAACGCAAGCCGCCCAAACGCCCCCTGCAGCTGGACCTCTGCCTGCTTCGTCCGTGCCCAGGATATGAGTATATGTATCAAGTTCAAACCCCAGAGGAGTCTTTTGAGTTTGCTTAAAATTGTTGTCAAAATCAAAAAGGCTGTTATTCAACGGGTTTTTCAAGGGTGATTTTTCCAATTTTTCCCTCTCTAAAGTTTGTTAAAATAAACTGAGCCGTGCGAGTAACATCGGGCTGCGCACCTTTTACAATCCAGTTTCTTGCAAGGGCAATATTTTCTATTGTAATATCAGCTTCAGGCTGCAATTTGTAGTAGTTTCTTAAAATATCCTCATAACCCATTTCGACAATTAATTTTAGAAGTTCACAAGCAACATATTCGTTTTCATAGGCATTTTCGCCTATTGAATTAACACAGGCAAGCTTGAGTGCGCGCTTTTGGTCTTCTTGTGTGGTGGGGATAATCCCCGGTGTATCAAGAAGCTCTACTTTTCTGTTTATTCTGACCCACTGCTGTTGGCGTGTGACGCCTGCTTTTGCGCCTGTTTTTGCCTTACCTTTTCTAATGAGCCTGTTAATTGTGCTTGATTTACCTACATTTGGCATGCCAATAACCATAGAGCGCGCTGCACGAGGCAAAAGTCCTTTTTTAAGAAGTTCAAGCATAATGGGGTTTGTTATTTCGACTATTTTATCAATAATCGTGTTTATGTCTTTTTGGTTATTCAAGTCGGTAATAATAACGGGCGCACAGGTTTTTTCTTCTATTTTTTGCGCCCAGATTTTATTGTATTTATCATCAGACAAATCTGCCTTATTCAAAAGAATAAGGCGTGATTTGTTTCCTATTAAATTTTCTAAATTTTTATAAGCACTTGAATCAGGGATTCTGGCATCCAAAACTTCTACAACAACATCAACCAGATTTAACTTTTCTTTTAAATCTCGCTGTGCTTTTGCAATGTGACCGGGAAACCAGTGGATGTGCGCCATAGCTAAGCTCTGATTAACGACGGTCCATTTTTTCTCTTATACGAGTAGCTTTACCTGAGCGTTCTCTTAAGTAGTAAAGTTTAGAGCGTCTTACGTCACCTTTTCTTAGTACTTGAATTTTTTCAATTCTGGGTGAGTAGATAGCGAAAACTCTTTCTACGCCAACGCCTTGGAAGATTTTTCTTACTGTAATTGTTTTGTTGATACCTGAACCGTGTTTTTTAATAACGGTACCTTCGAAAGCCTGTGTTCTTTCTTTGTTACCTTCGATGATACGTACAAAAACTTTTACTGTATCGCCGGGGTTAGTTTCAGGCATTTCTCTTTGAGTATATTCTTTTTCCAGTTCTTGAATAATCGGATTCATTTTACACCTTTTCTGACTTATATGTTCTATGCAAAAACGATAATAACTGAAACAAAGTTAATATTCAAGCCTTTTGTAGTTGCTTTCATACTTTTTGTAAATATTTGTAAAAAACTCTTTTTAATTCCCTGTTTATTGGATAATTCGGGTATTGGAGAATGAATGAAAAAGCAATTTTTTTATGCGTTTTTGGTATTGATTACTTGTTTTTCTTTTTTATATTTTGAAAATTCAAGGCATGAAAAAACGTACAGAGTATTAGATATTAATTCGCAAAATGAAATTTGCATAGATACAAATTCCGATTCAAAGTGTTCAAAAGAGGAATATTTCAAGCTAAAACATGTCGTATTTCCCGATGAATTTTATAAGCAAGATTTTTTAAAACTTAATTTGTATCTTAAAAATTCCCTTTTAAATAAAGACGTTACATTTTTAAAACATCCCGGCGTGGCAACAAAATATGTCCAAATTTATCTTAACGGTAAAGATTTTGCGCTCGAGCTGCTCAATAAACGCCTTGTAGCACCTTATTACAAGGATATACCGCCAAATTATGCAATATATGACGATAATTTATTTAATAAAATTACTTTTCCAAAAAGTAAAAATAATGTTTATTTGGAAATAATTGAAAGCAGGACTCCAAATGCTCAAAGCGGGGCGATTGAGGCGTTTTTTATAAACCCGAACAAATATCTTAAACCGTCTTTTAAGCCCAGAACAAACGCAGCTCAGGCAATTTTGTACAATATCAACAATGCAAAAACTTCAATAGATGTATGCATTTATGGGATAGAAGGACAAAATGACATAATTAATGCCTTAATAAAAGCAAAAAATCGAGGTGTCAGAGTCCGCATAGTTGTTGATTCCAATCCTGACGGCGAGGATGCTTATTTAGATACAAAAGTTTTAAGAAGAGAGTTTCCAACCGTAAGCGATGATTCAATGTATATAATGCATAATAAATTTTTTGTTTTTGATTCTCAAAAAGTTGCTACCTTCACGCTTAATCTTTCCCCCTCAGGAAGCGGCGGGTATGATGCAAACACAGGGTTTATAATTAATTCAAGGGTTGTTGCAAGGGTTTTTGAAGATGAGTTTGAACAAATGTATGCGTCTAAATTTCATAAAAACAAGTCAAAAAACGAGCTTGTCGGTTTTAATCTTGACGATAATACAAATATAAGCGTGTACTTTTCGCCATCTTCAGATATACTTACTCCAATCTTAAATGAAATAAAAAATGCAGAGAAAGAAATTCTTGTAAGCGCATTTTACCTTACACATCGTGAGATAATAAACGAGCTTGTACTTGCGCAAAAAAGAGGTGTTAAAGTTCTTGTATTAATCGATGCTCTTTCTTCATACAATTTTAAAGAAAGAATAAATATCCTCAGGCAAAATAATGTAAAGGTAAAAGTTGAAAACTGGGGCGGAAAAAATCACCAGAAAAATATTTTGGTTGATAGTCGTACAATTATAACGGGCAGTGCAAATTTTTCAAAAAATGCCGTATTGAATAACGATGAAAATGTCTTAATAATTAAAAATCACACTCTTTCAAAAGCCTACAGAAATTATTTTTACAATCTTTATAACTCAATTGATGATAAATATCTCTACAGATATGTGCGTGCGGAGAGTTTTGAGTCCGTGAATTCTTGTTTTGACGGCATTGATAATAATTTTGACGGCTTAATTGATTCGAAAGACAAAGGGTGCATAAGGTAAAAGTTTGTTCATAATTTGCACATCGGCGGATTTTTGGTTAAAATGTTATTAATTAAAAAGATTTGGGATGAGAAGTTTAGGAGCTATGGAATTTTTTAGAAAGCACAGAAAAATCATAATTTTGATACTTACCGTTATGTTTGCCACTTGGATGATTGGCGCAACGGTTTTGCTTCCTGTTTTATTTGATTAATTATGCACAACTTTAATAGAAAAATTTTACATGTAACAATCGCATGCACACTTATGTTTTTTTGTTGTGTAACTTCGGTGTTTGCTCAGCAAAATGCCCTAAGTAAAGCAAAGCAGGTTGAACAGGAACGTGCTGCTGCAAAACAGCAAATACACAAGCTTAAGCTCCTTGAAAAAATTGAGACAAATAAACTGTATAAAAACCAAAGAATACTGGAGCGTACGGAGCAGACCCTAAACGAGAATAAAATACAGTACCAAAATGCTCAAGATGAGCTTGCAACCCTTGAGAGAAAACTCGAGAAGCTAAACTACGATTTTCAAGAGCTTCAAAACGCTACAAATAAAAGAATTGTTCAAATTTTTAAAACAAAAAGAAAAAGCTATGTTGAGTTTTTGCTGTCATCAAACAATGTTAACAACTTTTTAGACAGACTCTATTTTGAAAACATTGTAATGAAGCAGGATAAAGACAATATCCGTCATATGCAGCAACAAACAAGAAAAATTGTCGAAGTCAAAAGGCAAATAGAAATGCAAAAGAGATATCTTGCAAGTTCTATTAAATCCATGGACAGAGAGCAGAAAAATATTCAAGATGCCATAAGCCAAAACGAAAAAATGATTTATAAGCTCAAAACTGACCGTGCAACGTGGGAAAAGGCAGAAAGAGATTTGGCTCGTCAAAGTAGAGCAATTGCCGAAATGATTAATAAAGAGACTGTCCGTTCCGAAAAAACTCAGCAGAAGATAACTGTTTCAGGTGGTTTTATAAGACCTGTGGGCGGTCCTGTTACATCTCCGTTTGGATGGAGGGTTCACCCGATATTTAAAAGAAAAATTTTCCACTCGGGAGTTGACCTTGGCATGCCAATGAATGCAACAGTTAAGGCTGCAAACTCCGGAAAAGTTATTTTTGTAGGCTGGTACGGTGGCTATGGAAAAGTTGTCATTATTGACCATGGCAGAATAAACGGAGTTCCGACAACTTCTTTGTATGCGCACTTGAACAGTTACAGAGTTTCCGTGGGCAGCAGCGTTACAAAAGGTCAGGTAATAGGCAATGTCGGAACAACAGGTTATTCAACAGGTCCTCACTTGCATTTTGAGGTTCGTCAAAACGGTCAACCAACAAATCCTTTTAATTTTATACCAAGATAATAAGTTTTTTATATGGTGCTAAAAAAACATGTTTGCGATAAAATGTCAGTGGTAGGTTTTATGGAGATTAGATTACTTTAAAGTGCATGCTCTAAGAAGGCTAATATTACTGTTTTTCGCTTTTTTGGCATTTAATTTTTTAAATGTCTGCCATGCCTATGACGTTATAAATGCACCTACGATTGACCCCAATAAAACAGAAAAAGATGTTATTGAAGAAAATTCGCAAGATGTTAATTTTACAATGGGCAGAAGTAAGGAAACATATGATGGTCCTGCTTTGGAGATACCCAATTTAATAGATGTAATAAAAGACAAAAAAAGAGAGATTACGGGAAATCAGGCAGATAGAGTGATTACTCCCGAGGAAGCTCAAAACTTGCCCACAGAAGAGCCAAAAGCTCAGAAGCCAAAGCAAAGTGCTACGCTTGATGCTGATGAAGTCGAGTACTTTGAAGACAGAAATGAAATCGAGGCAAGAGGGCATGTAGTTATCAGAACAAAGCCCGAAAATACTGTCTTAAGTGCTGATAAAGCTATATTTAACAGAAATACAAATGTAATTAAACTGTTTGAAAATGTTATTCTTGATAAGAACGGAACTACACTTCGCGGCGACTTTATGAGTATTGATTTGAATGAAGAAAATGTACTTATGAATGAGCCTCAAGGTACCATGGGCATGCTTACCGTAAGAGCGCAAGAAGGTTATGCCTATGCAAATGAAATTCAGATGGTAAACGGTGATGCCAAAATGGCAAAAGATATTGAATTACTTTTGCAAACAAAAGGTTTTGGCTATTTGGACGATACGATTGTACTAAAAGATTTAGCAACTCCCGAACTTAAGAAAAAGAGAAGTGAACCGTTAAAAATAAAAGCCAAAGAGATAATAATAGAGAGTAAAAAAGAGCACGATACAATAACATTTAAAAAAGCAGATATTTACTATAAGAAATTTAAAGTTGCCTCAGTTGACAGTGCAGAAATTTTATCTGACAAAAATCAAACTTTTGTAGAAACAAACTTGCCTGAAGCAGGTATGTTCAGGGGCTTTGGTACGTATGTCGGCTGGGGATATACTACAGAAGTGCCTTTTGGCGGCACATTAAAAATAATGCCCGCTCTGGTATATAGCAAAGGGCTGGGTGTTGGTCTTATGGGAAGATATATGTCAAAAAGAAACTTGTTGGAGGCAGGCTATGCAACATCAAGTGAAAACCTTATAATACACGGTAACTACAGGTTCAACGAAAATACATACATTGATTACGGTCGCCATGCGTACTTTGATGAATGGTTCTTTGGTAGAAGACAACCGGGCTATATTGCTCAATTGGTTCATGATAAGCAATATGCGGTTAAAGATTTGGGTGCAACATTTAGACAAAGATGGTCAGCAGGTTATGTGACCGATTATAGCGATAAAGAAAGCGAAAGCCGTGACGGTACAATGCGTTTAAGATGGCAAGGTGAATTATATAAAATTTTATTTGAAAAGAAAAATCAAGAACAAGATATGTTTATAAGAACTATTGCATACACTCAAGCCGGCGCTACATTGTACGGAACAGGAGATGTGACAGGGGTTGTAAGGTTTGGTCCGTCAATTCAAACCAGAGTTAAGAACTGGGGTTCTCGTATAATGTATGGTATGGCAGGTGTCCATGGCAGAAGTCCGTTTAGCTTTGATGAATATATTTACGGTAAGCAATACATAACGATAGATGAAAATATAAGGCTCGGTAAGTATCTGGCTCTTGGTTATCAGGGAACGATATCCATTTTAAGAGATAACCCTGACAGGGACCTTTTAACGGAAAACAAGTTTTATGTTGTAGCAGGTCCTGAGGATGTTAAGCTGGCATTTTCTTATGATACATACAGAGAAAGAGCTATCTTTGACGTATTGTTCCTTGTGGGTAAGGATACAGCCAAGATTAAATATGATAAGTTAACTGTTAAAGAGCCCGATAAAATCGGCAAAAAGACAAGTAATTTTGAAAATTTGAAATATTATAAGGTTAAGGTTCCTGAAAATATTTAATCTTTTAGATATTCACTGAATTTTTTATCTACATCAAAATAATATCCGCATCCGTCAAGCGTTGTGCCGCCCATTTGTATAAAATACGGGTTAATTGAGGGGTAATCTCTGCAAAACAAAGAGCGCAGAAAATATCTTCCGCATTTGCCATCTTCCCTTAAAACCTTGCATTTAAAAAGAAGTGCACCGTATTGAGGAGAGTCCTTCTCAACATCGTCCACTATGCCGTTTATTACAAAGTTTCTTATTGCCCTGTTTTCTTTTTGTAATTTTATAAAATCTTCCTGTGTTTTTATGTATCCGTTTTCATCGGACAATAAGATGGTAGAACAGCATTTTCCGCATTTTTTGCACTTTCCTTTAACCACATATTTAGAAGAAAAAAGCTTGTTTTTTGCGAGTTGAATTATGTCTTCAATAAAATTTTTAATCAGCATATACTCTAAATATCCCTGTTGCTATTGGTTTGCTTAGATTTTCAAGTTCAAATGCCTGAAGAACAAAAATCCCCTCTTCTCTAATTACAAAATAATCGCTGTAATAATTCTCGTTGTGTGTTTTTACGGTTTTATTTCTGTAATTTGTATAGCCCCAAAACTCGGACTTTGTGTCTTTTTTTGTGAGGGAGATTTTTACCATGTCATCTTTAAAGCCTTTTGGAGCAATGATGGCATAGTATATGGGCTGTTCTTTTTTGAAGTTTGTTTCAAGTTGGTTGCGATTCAGCCCGTTTTTAGGGTTTTGTGTGCTGAAAACTATGAAAGAGTCGCTTGAGCATCCGCCAAGTAAAAAGGCTTGTATTATAATTGTAAAAATAAAACAAAGTTTTAAAATCCGTGTTTTCATTTTACAAGTTCTTTGTAGAGTTCATCAACTTTTTGCTTTGCTTTATTTTTAGATTCTTCATCTTGAACATATTCGCAGTATTTTTCATAGTTGAATATTGCGTCTTTGGGGTTTTGAAGTTGTTCGTAGCAAGAACCTAAACCCCAGTATGCAACTGCAAAATCAGACTTTAGCTCTATTGCTTTTGAAAAGTTTGCAACTGCTTCCTGATAGTTTTCGTTTTCAAAATTAATTAAACCGATATTAAAGTAAGCATTTTCATTTATCGGATTTATATCAAGAGTTTTTGTGTAGTATTCAAGAGCTTTGTTATTAATACCCTGAAATTTGTATGCATTACCTATTTTAATTGTAACCGAATCATCATCGGGGTATATTTTTAAAGCTTTTTCAAATTGTTCAATTGCTTTATTGAACTCTTTTTGCTTGAGGTAATTGTCCCCTGATAGAACGTATGCGTCAAAAGACTTATCATCAAGCTCGATTGCTTTTGAAAATGCGCTTTGTGCTTGTTCTAAGTCATTCATACGCTCAAGGCTTTCACCATATTGCATAAATAAATATGCATTTTCAGGCTCAATTTGAATTGCCTTTTCAAAGTTTTCAACGGCAAGTTCTTTTATACCCATATCTTCATAAGTCTTTGCAAGTCCTGCGTATGCTCCTGTGTTATCGGGATTTATGGCAAGGGCTTTTGCGTAAGTTTCTTTTGCACTCTTGTAATCTTTTTTGCCATTATAGTAATTTGCCCAAGCTATGTAGTTAGAAGCTTGTGATTTTTGTATTGCAGCATATTCAAGATTATACTTGGAAAGGTTTTCCACAGGCTCTTTTAAGAGATTTGAATATATTGTCTGCGCATTTTTAAATTCTTTTGCACCCTGAAGAGCAAGTGCTTTGTTGTATAGAGTTTGCAAATTTCCTTTGTTTTTGGCAAGTATTTCATCATAGACAAGTATTGCCTTGTCAAACTCTTTGTTGTCAAAGTAGCTTTTTCCAAGTTCATTTTTAATGCTTACGTTTGAATTGTCAAGCTTTGCACCCTTTTGAAGCACGGTAATAGCGTCTTTTGGTTTGCGCACGCCTTTGTATAACATACCGAGATTTAAGTATGCATTTGTGTCATTTGGGTATTTTTTCAAATAATCATTATAAGCAATAATGGCTTGATTATACTTGCCCATTTTGGTTAAAAGCACGGCATAGTCAAACTTTAGAGAGTCAAGAGAAGGTTCAAGTTCAAAAGCCTTATTGAAATTTGCATAAGCGCTTTCATTTTCTCCCAAATATGACTGTACAATTGCCAGATTACCGTATGATGTGTAATCGGACGGATTAACCTTTACTGCTTTATCAAAAGCCTCTTTTGCTTCTTTGTATTTATTATCTCTAAGAAGCGCTAAACCGTAGCTGCCCCAGTCGTTAAAGTCTGAGGAGTTTGATTTGATTGAATCTTCAAAAGTTTCAATAGCATTTTTGTAGTCTTTGTTATCCAAATAACAAGTTGCAAGGTTTGTTATGGCTTGAGTGTTATCAGGATATTGCGCAAGAAAAATTTTATAATCCTTAATTGCATTAGGGTAGTCTTTAAGGATATATTCAACATTTGCGATGTTTAAGTAGTTATATTTATAATCAGGCATTATGGAAAGTGCTTCTTTGTATGCATAAAGAGCATTTTCATAATCATTTTTTTGTTCAAGCAAATTTCCTATGCTTATATACAAAAACCCGTCATCAGGTTTGAGTCTGAGTGTTTTTTGATACAATTCAAGCGCCTTATCGTAAAATCCTACCTGAGAGTATAACCCCGCCAGCTTTGTGTTAAGGGTGATATCATCAGGAGAAGTCGCAAGAGCCTTTTCCATTAAATCTATTGCGTCTTTGAATCTGTTTTGAGATTCAAATTTTTGTGCGCTTTTGTATAATTTAATTGATTCTTTGCTCATCACCCCGTGCGCACTAAGGTTAAAATTGCCGCAAAGAGTGAATGCCAAAAGAATTGATAATGCCGTAGTTTTTGTAAGTTTATTTTTCATAAGGACATTATCTAATGTTTTGTGTGAAAAATCAACTAAATTACAATATCATTGCAAGTATCATTAAAATCAGCGTACCTATTTGAAGTCCTGTGGATGTGAACTTTTGTGCTTTATTCATATCGTAATATTTTGCGGTTTTTTTAGCACTTGCCGCCGCTTGCAATCTTTGCATACGAACTATGTCGTCATCTGAGGAAAAATCTCTCTGGAATATTTTTCTCTCTAACCTGTTAAGCCTTAAGCCTGTCGGGTCTTGAGAAAAAGTTTTTCCAAATAACGACTGTTCAAGCCCCGAGATTTGAATGTTAATATCCGAACCGTAACCGTCAAAGTATTGGTCGTAAGATTGGTATTGGTCTTGTCCGTATGTTCCTTGCGAAGAACCTCTTGAGTATGTGGTTTTTGGCGTGGTATCAATATTTAAGTAGCCCTTTAGCTTGTCAGTTCTTGAAGCAAGGTCGCCGTCTTGGGTTGAACCGAATATTTTCTTTTCTAATCTTTCAATACGTTTGTAGATATTTTCTTTTTCATAAACTTGCGAGAAAAGCTTCATTTCAAGTTGGTCAATTTGAGGGTAGGAAACCCCGTCGACCTCTTCGCTCATAAGTTCTCCTGCTGTACTTTGCGCTTCTTTTTGAGATTCAATGCCAAGAGCTTTATTTATTTTTTCTATTCTTTTTTCAATTGTTTCTTTGTCGTTTTTTTGACCAAAAACGCTTTGTTCGATTCTGCCTATGCGCTCGCTATCTGTCTGCGAGCCGTATTCAAAGCCCCACAAGTCTTGTTCTATTTTGCTCAAGTGCGAAGCAAGCGTAAGGGTGCCTGCAGCGTATGCTCCGATTGGATTTAGGAGCATAAATACAAGAGCCGTTATTATTAGATTGCCTGTTATTTTTTTCATATTCAGATTATATCAACTTTAACTTTAAAAATTATAATCACATACTACTAAAGTTAAAGTTGTCATAAAGTATAGTAAATTAGACTTTTGTATGAGCGTGCTTTTTAACCAACTCTTCTGTCAGGCTGCACAGTGTTTTTTGGTAGTTTTCACATTGTTCTTGAGTTTTGGCTTCAAATCTCAAAGTGAAAACAGGTTCCGTGTTGCTTTGTCTGATGAGGGCAAAACCGTCTTCAAAAATAATTCTTAAACCGTCAATTGTTATGATATCTTTTATTTTTGAATTGAAAAGCTCATCCGATATTTGTCCTCTGAGTTCTTCAAGGACGGGTTTTTTAAAGTCATTTGGCCATTCAAGCCTTACTTCATTTGACAGGTGTACTTCATCAAAAGGTTTGATTAAATCTTTCAGGTTGAAATTAGGATTAGCCTTTTTGTTCTTTGCAACAATTTCAATTAGTCTGCAACCTGCATAAATTGCATCATCGTAGCCATAGTATCTGTCTTTAAAGAACACATGTCCGCTCATCTCGCCTGCTAAAAGCGCACCTGTTTCTTTCATTTTGGATTTGATGTAGCCATGACCTGTTTTGTACATTACGGCATTTCCGCCTTCTTTGTTAATTGTGTCGTATAATACTTGCGAACATTTAACTTCACTTACTATTGTAGGAATTTCATGACGGGATTTAAGTTCCTTTATTAAATCAAGAGCGTATATTAACAGCAGCTTATCTCCTGAAATTGTTTTGCCTTCGGAGCTTACAACGCCTATCCTGTCTGAGTCACCGTCAAAAGCTATGCCAAAATCCGCTTTGTTTTCGATAACGGATTTTTTAATTGCATCAAGTGTTTTTTCATCTGAGGGGTTGGGGTGGTGATTTGGGAAATTGCCGTCAGGTTCTGAAAACAGTTCAATAACTTCGCAGCCCAGTTCTCGATAGAGTTGAGGTGCTACAAGACCGCCTGTTGCATTTGCAGAATCTACAACAATTTTAATGCCGTTACCTATTTTGTCAAACATGTCGGAAATTTTATCCGAGTAGTTTGAAATGATGTCATATTTTTTAACAAACCCGCATCTGAATGTTCTGAATCTGTCGGATTTTGCATCTTCAAAGGCTTTAAGGGTATGTTCTTTTACTTCTTTAATTTGTTCTTCGCTCAAAGAAGCTCTGTTAAATGTCATTTTAAGACCGTTGTATTCGCTTGGGTTGTGAGAAGCGGTTATTATAAGCGCTCCGTTTACATTTTTGCCTTCCGTTGTTTCATTATCAATTTTTGCAAATTCACTAAAATATCCAAGCGGAGTGGGTGCTAATCCTAAGTCTAAAACATTTACGCCCGCTGCGCAAAGTCCTTGTATTAAAGCGTCTTTAAGTTCTTTTGAGTGGAGTCTTGCGTCCATGCAAACACTTATTAACATTTCATCTAAAGGTTTTTTAGTGCCGTTTAGTTTTGTAAGTTGTTCTTGCGCCCAGCTTACGTATCCTTTTGCAACAAAAAAGTAAAGTTCTGAATTGACTTCAGAGGGGAAAATGCCTCTTATATCGTTTTTGCCGAATGCTTTTGTGTTAAGTGTGTCTTGCATAAAACTGCTCCCATTAATCATCCTTATAGATGATATTATAATACAAATATTTTCTTGTGACATTTTCTCTATATTATTGTATAATTAGGATTATGGAAGATGAAATAAAACTGACTTACGACCAATACCTGAATTTAATAAAATTATCGGGAATTGACGTTAATAATGAGATAGAACCGACTGAGACCGTTTCTCGTGCTCTTATCGCTCTTGAGAGAAAATTAAACTTTTTTAACTATCCGTTGAGCTTTTTTACGGCAGAAAATATAAACGTCTTAATTGTTGATGATATGGAATTATCCATTTTTCAACTTACTTCCATGTTGAAAAAAATCGGCGTAAATGTTTATGTTGCAAGGAATAAGGAAGAAGCACTCACCGAGCTTAAGAAAAAGAAAATAGACTACCTTATCATTGACCTGTTCTTGCCTGATGCAAAAGACGGGTTTGAACTTATTTCAGAGGCTAATAAAATTAAAGCGCAAGAAGAAAAAGATTTTAAACTCATTGTAATATCAGGAACAGATGATACAAAAATGATTCAAGAGTGCTATAAATACGGTGTTGATGAGTTTATTCCAAAACAACCGCAATGGCATGAGGGTATTTTAAAATTTATTTCAAATTCAACAAATAAAGTTGTAAGTGAAGAGTTTCACAAATATTACATAAATGAAAATATTTGTGTAATGACAATTTATAAAATTAATAACGAAAAATATTTGGATAAAATTTTAAAAGAAGTAAATACAAATGTTCTTACGGGTAAACCCAATATTATCTTTAACCTTGAACATATAAAAATCTTTTCTGACAGTTATGCAAGTATTTTTGCAGATGTGTATAAAGCAACATCGCAGAAAGACGGACTTTTTATACTTGTTAAGCCTTGTGAAGACGTTAAAAAAGCGCTTAATTACGTATTTTTAAACAACATTATACACGTTTTTGACACCATAGAAGAAGCTGTAGAGTTTGTCGATTTCAATGAATTTATGAAATAAATTAACTTACTCAGCCTTGCGAATGTGTGCAATATCGGGGTCAAGAAGTCTTTTTCCTACTTCTTCAAAGTTTATTTGCAAAAGCGAACGGTTTGCATAGGTGATAACTTTTACTATTTCACCCTTGCCGTATTTGTCATGTTCAACTTTATCGCCTGTTTCAAAAGTTATTTTTTCTTTCTTTTCCGTTTTTGATTTAAAAATCGGCAATTCACTGCCTTTGTCAGTATCAATGTGTTCTTTTATTTTTTCTAAATCAATAACTACGTTATCGTCAATAACAAGCGCTGCAGAGCTGTCTTTGACACTGTCTTTTATGTCTTTTTCGTTTTCATCGGCATCAATTACTTCATCAAAGGCTTTTTCAATTGACTGCTGTGCAAGCTCTTCAAGAGAAAGAGGTTCTTCTTGCGGCTCTTCTTTGGCTTCTTCTTTTGAGTCAGCCAAAATATTTTGAAAACTCTCCGTTGTTTCTGTTTGAGCTTCCTCTTCTTCTTTTAATTCTTTGTTATCTATAGGTTTAGCGGAAACATCATTTATGTTTTCGTTAATTTCTTCAACATCATCTGCGGGAGCATTTTCTTGTATACTCTCATCTTGTGCTTCATCTTCCTGAGGAATTTCTTCAAGCTCTATTTGAGAAGAGTCATCAGTATTGTCTTTTGGAGCGTTTGTTGTAACTTCATCAACTTTGACATCTTCTTTTTCATCTTGCTCCGGCTGAATTTCCTTGTCGGCAGGTTGTATGGGGTCGATATCTTCTTCTATTGTTTTTTCTTCAAGAATTTCGCCCTCAATCGCATCATCATCAGAAATATTTTGCTCAATAATCTTTTCTTCGGGAAAACTCTCACCAAGAGGCTCTTCAATTATTATTTCTTCTTCTTCAACAATATTTGTATCTTCTAAAGGTGCATTTTCAACTGTTTCCTGAATATTTTCAGGCTCTATTGTTTCACTGCTTTCCTCTTGTTCAATATTGTTATCTGCTATAACTTCAGGCTCTGTTTGAAGCTCTTCTTGGTAATGCTCATCTGCATTACCCTCATCAGGCTTTTTTACGGGAGTTTTTTCTTCCTCCTCGGGTTTTGCATAAGAATCTTCAAATTGCCCAAAAAACTCAAGTTCTTCTTCGGTAGGCAGAGCGTCTTGAAACTCTTCCTGAGATTCCATTTTGTTTGATGCTCTGAATTTTTCTCTTAAAATACCGCCTTTTAAATTTGTTTCATCGAGCTTAAGGCGTATTGTCCTTAGTGCTCTGGGACCTTTTTGCTCAATATTTTCAAACTTGTCATTTCTGATTGCAAAAATAAAGTTTTCCGTGTCGCTGCCAAAAAGTATGCACTCGTCTTTTGACATGGAGGATAATTCAAAATTTGCAGCTCCAAAGTCACGTCTGGGGTTGAGTGTCGGCAGAAGAACATAGTTTTGTGCGCGCTCTATTATGTGCGGCATTTTTGCAAAAGAATAAGAAACACTGGGTACAAGGTGGATATTTCTTTTTTTGTCGTACATGAAATTAATCAAACTTGAATCCGTGTTTATTTCGTTTAATCTTAAAAATACAAAGACATTTTGTTTTATGTTTCTTACTATAAATTCGCAAAACTCTTTGTGCCAGCTTGTTTTTAACTCTGAAAAATCAACTATTGTTATGTTATTTTTACTTACAGAGTTTTCTATGCTTTCAAAATCTTTTTTGCTGTCAGCAAAGAGATTGTTTTTTTGGTAGGATTTTAATTTGTTTAAAAGTACCGTAAGTTCTGTTATTGGCGTTGCTTTGTACTGAATTTGCACTACATTTAAGAACTTGTTAAACGGAATAAAGCCCTCGGGGGTATTTTTTGCATATGTTTGTACTTCGTTAAAAATTTCCCTGCAAATTGCCTGTGTTTCAAGGCTTGCCGTGGCAAGTCCTTTTTCCCAAATATAATCTATACTGTAGAAATCAAGAGGGAGCTTTATGTCCTTTGCAATTTTTAGTTTTTTTGCATCTTTTATCTCAAGCGCACCCGTGTAGTCAAAAATTACGCTGTGCTTGTTGTATCTTGACAAAATATCTGCAAAATGAGCACTTATATTATTTGCATCATCAATTTTATCTGCAAAAATAACCGCATTATTTTTTAGAAATTCAACACTTATATCAACAGGCTCTTCGTTTCTGTAGTCATATCCTATTGTAAGAGCTTCTCTTCCTTCGTTTACAAATGTCAAAATTTCTTCGCGTCTAATTTTTTTGATTTCACATTCTTTTGAAGGTGTAAAGTGGTCGTAGCCAAAAACTTCTCCTTGGTCATTTACTCTGAAAAATAACTTAACTCTTGCAACATTTTGTGAAGCGTCGTATTTGTCGTCGTATATCTCTATAATCTGCGCAAGGTATTTGTTTTCACCCTCTTGAACCAAAAGAAAATCCAGAAGCCTGAAATTTTCCTCCACAGGGCTGAATAAAATTCTTATTGTATCGTTTATGGTTTGTATGACCTGCATTTCGACTTTCTATCTCGTAAAAATTTGCTTTAAAATTATAACAAGGTGAATTTTCATTGTAAAATTATAATATGAAAGCGCCTTTTTTTTCAATCATTACATCTGTGTATAATAAGGAAAAATACATTAAACAGTGTATTTCAAGTGTTATTAACCAGACATTTGGGGACTTTGAATTTATTATAGCGGATGATTGCTCAACTGACAATACTCTAAATATTTTAGAAAATTTTTGTGATGACAGAATAAAACTGATAAAAATGCCCGAAAATAAGGGTGTTTCCTGCTGTAGGAACGAATGCCTCTTGAGGGCAAGGGGTAGGTATATATTTTTTGTTGATGGCGATGATATGCTTGAATTGAGCGTATTAGAGCGTGCAAAAAATGAACTTGAAAAAAATCCTTGTGATATTTTGTTTTTCCCCTACAGACTTTATATAGAGGAGAAAAAACGTCTTAAAAGGTTTAATTCAAAGCGCTCGCTTAAGGCGCTTCGATTGTACGATAAGCCTATAGATGTTCAAAAAGAAGGCAGAGTATTTTTTGATTTGAATTATGAAATTTGGAACAAAATTTTTGACAGAAATTTTTTAATTGATAATCAAATAAAATTTAAAGAAGATTTGGGTTTTAGCGAGGATTTTGTATTTTATTGTGAGATTTTAAAATATGCTAAAACAGCTACCTATATTGAAAAAGAAGGGTATTACTACAGGTTTTTTGCGGCTAAAAATTTTTCAAGCAAATATGTGACAGAGCAGTTTGAGAAAGCTTTTTGCTATACAAAAGACATTATTGTCGATAAATGGGGCGAGGAATTTTTTATAGAAAAAATATCCTCTATATTGAATTATTGGATAATAAAATTAAATTACGATAAAAATCTTTATACACTTGCCTGTAAACTCTGTCAAAATAAGGGTGTTTTGGATATTAACCGTAAAATGCAAAGAGGAATTTATGCCCTTTTTTGCAAAATTAAGAATTTTTTGTAATAAATTTTGCTTGACAGTTTGCCTTGTCCCTAATAATATTGTACATATCATGAAGAAATGCCGATGTGGCTCAATGGTAGAGCAACGGTTTTGTAAACCGTAGGTTG
>CALUYX010000017.1 GCA_944325115.1 Candidatus Gastranaerophilales bacterium
TGGTTTGCCATATAAGGCTATTTTCTAAAACAGATATAAAAACTCTGAATATTTTATCCGTTTTATTTATAAATACATCTTGCCCTAATCACCGTGGATGTGCAGGAAGTAATCATAAATTTTATCTATTTTTTCTTTAATTTCGCCCCACTGATTTTTTAACTCTTCAATGTAGATAACAGAGGCAAAACGCTTCTGACATTCGTTCATAATTTCTCTGTGCTTTTTCTCAAGTGCCTCAGGGGTGACAAAAATCTTTGTCTGTGCGGCAAAAAGTACAATTGCAATTAAAATCGGTGCAAATTCAAGATAATTATCTAAGTTCATTTTTGTTCCTTTCTAAATAATGGGGAAATAATATTCAACAAGATAACTTGCTGCGTCAAACGGGTGAGAGAGGTATTTTAGCTCTTTGTTGTTTTTTATTGCCCAGTATGTCGGTATATCAATATTAGAGCCGCCTTCTCGGTATTTAAGGTTATTTAGGTTATAGATTAATTTTTCACACTTTGGGTCAATTAATATGTGTCTTTTGCCATCCATGGATTTCATCATGGAGCAAAATGCCGCCACTCTGTTTTTAATAGGCGGGTTAAACTGCCTCAGGTGAAATTCTACATTCCTTTTCATTCTTTGTGCAAAAAAGTTCCGAATGAGCATATAGTTGGTGTATTCGCTCACACAAGTGCGATTATCGCCCGAGGCATCGCCGTTTATGATGATTTTGCCTTTGTGAGCGGGGTATCTTTTGGCAAATTCTTCGCAAGTCCTTGTTGTAGTTGTATTTTCAAGTACAATTTCATCAAAGAAATACACTTTGTGCTCGTCAATGTGTGCAAGCAGCCAACACATCGGGTCAACATTAAAGTCGCAGGATATGTGCAGGTCGCAAAATTCAAGGTAGTTAAGTTTTTGGACATTTTCCTCGGAGAAATTGGGTACTACAAGGGGGCAATTATCTTCTTCAAATTCTCCTAAGACATTTTTCTTGTAGTAGTTTTCATCATATGCGCTTTTTAAGTTTTCGCAAAAATCCTTTGGAAGATATATATTTTCCGTTGACGGTGCTAAAACAAGTCGCCAGTTGGGTTTTTTGTTTTCGTAAAAATTTTTGTATATCCAGCCTCTTCTGCTTTGAGGGTTTGTGTGACCAAAAATTCTGTATTTAAAATCTCTCCAGTTTTTCTTTTTTTTCTGGCGCATACGCCCCAAAAGCATTTTAAATGTTGCCTCAGGGATGTCTGACATCTCTTCAATCTCTGCAAAACCAAGGTTGAGAGATTTTAGTTTGTTGGGTTCGTCAAAATGCCTGAAAAGGATATTTGAGCCGTTTTTAAATACTATTTTCTGTTGAGATTTTATAAATTGCCAGTCGTTACCCTCTTGAAGTCCAAAGTTGTCAAAGTGCTCAAAGTAAGCTAAAAGCGTGGTATCTCTGACGAGTGAATAGGTTTGAGCCCCGCAAAGCCCGTTTATACCGGGGAATTTTAAACATAAAAGTGTCCCTAAAAGCGACCCGGCCCAGGTCTTGCCTGAGCCGAATCCGCCTTGGTATACGCATACATCCAGTTCCTCGTCATGGGGGACTTCAAGAAATTTTTTCTGTGTTTTAAGTAGTTTGTATTTCATCTTTTTTGCCCTCCTGAGGATTTTTTTGAGGCGTAGTTTCATTTTCCTTTAAGAGAAATTTTGAAGTGTTTTCAACCCCGAGGCTGCTTAGTGCGTATTTAAAGCACTCTTCCCAGTTTATTTTTTGTGCTAAATCAGGTATTTTTGCAAACTCGGATATTGTTTTTTGTACTTCTCTTACTTTATTATTTTTTGCCATGGTTGTTTTTCTGTCCGAGTATCTGTAGATAAAGTTGCCCTCTCTTACTTCGGGAGTAATCTCTACTGTCACGGGTTTACCTTCAACTTCTGTTGTAAGTTTTGAATTTTCTATTGTGAAGTTGGCGTTTGTTGAGGCGGTTTTTTCCAACAATGGCATAATTACTTTTCTGTTTATTGAGTCTATGAGCCAGTTCAGACGTGCGCTTTGACCGTTTGCAGTGTAGTTAATTTCAGTTGCGCTTCTCTCTGCACTTTGTAATTGACCTGCCATATTGTCAAAAACTCCTGTGGCACGCTCAATTTGGCTTTTGAAGAATTTTATAAATTCCCATCCGCCTAACATAGCGCTAAAGTTAAGCGGTTGAGGCATTTGAGGTAACAGTGACGGGTCATATTCGATTATTTTACCCGGTTTAACTTCTATTTCTCCGTGGAATGCTCCTCTTGGTGCTAAAAATGGCGGATTAGATACCAGTTTATGTCCCAAAATTTGAGTTTGCATTATCTCTCCTGCGCTGTTTAAAACGGGTATAATGGGAGATAGCGGGCTTAAGCCGCGTTTTGTGCAAGGGTCTTTTATTATATTTGCGTAAATGTATGGGCAGTTAATGTAGGGATTTGCTTCGTTTTGGACAATTGCAATTCTTCCTACGACCACAATAAGGCGGTTTTTTAGAATTTTACCTGTTTCAAGCCTTATATTTCCCCAGAATTTAAGCACTTCAACAAGCCCGTCAGATACTCCTGTTGTGTCTTTGTCCTTTTTGGCGCGCTCTAACATGGTTTCAAGCTCATATTTTAAATTTTCGCTTATAGTGAAGTTTTCTTTGTTTTCAAGAATTTCGTTAACTTCCATCCAGCTTCTGTGAATTTTCGGGCATGAATCCCAATTTTGTGCTCTTTTGGTGTCAAAAACAAAGTCATGTGAGGGGATAATTTTTAGTGAAGTACCCTCATATGTTTTTTCTTTTACGGTTGTAAACGGCTCAAGAAGCGGGTTTTGGATTTTTTCATAAAGTGAAGTTGCAATACGTCTTTTTCTCCATCTTGTTTCCCAGCCTACAAAAAGAATAACTTCACCCGTTTCAATAAGCCTGTCGATAATATTTTCAAGCTTGTCGGTAAATTTCATTTTCTCAAGCGCATTGCATAAAAATATTTTGTGGCTGTTGGCACGTTCAGAGCTTGAATTGTCAGCTTCAGATACATCAAAAAGTCCCTCCGGATAAGATGATATTGCCTCAAGCAGGTGCGCTTTAAGAGTTGATGCCTGTTCCCAAGCATCAGGCAGTGAAAGTTTTTTTGCGCCCAGCTCTAAATGGCTGTGTGTGCCGTAAATTGCGCTTCTTACGCTTTTAATATGCGAGAGTTGTGCTCTTCTTTCTTCGTGTAATTTGTCGAATTTATTACAGATTTTGTTTTTTATTTCTTCAAGTTCCAAATCCGTAAGTTTTACCTGTTCGAGTTCAGTATTTTTCATAATCAACCTTTCTTATATCTTGTTTGGGTCAAGCCCTTCTATGCTTTCAAATATTGATTTTTTGCTTTTTAAATCTTCGTATTTTGGGCAGCTAAGCTGTTTGCAGAGCCCATCAAGCGCTCTTAGCGCTAATTGCGGTTCTTTTAGCCCGTTTTCATCCTCAAAAAATGCATATTCTATGATTTTTAAGTACTTTTGTACGATAAATGCTTTTGTAATCTCGAGTTTGTCGGCACTTTGTTTGATAATTTTATTGAGCATGGAAATTTTTTTCGGGTCGTCTAAAATTTTTTTTACATTTGTAACAGAAATTTTATTTTTATATCCCGCAAGGTGTGCACTGTGCTCTGCATCAAGTGTTCTGGCATAATTCTCGAGAAATTTTTTTTGATTATTATTAATATTTTCTTTACTCATTTTTAATATTTCTTAATAAAGTCATTGATTTTTATGGATAAATTATGTACAATAAACTTGTTGTTAATGCTTCGGCTAGTATGCGAATGGGGTTTCGACCCCTTTTTTTTGTCCATACCGCCTAAAAAAAGCCTCGGGCAGTGCCCGAAAATGAGCACTGCCGTCGGCAAGAAGCTATTACTTGTTGCGTATCATTTCCATTATTTGTGCGTTTATTTCGTTTTCATGTTTTAGAAATTCGTCGTTTGACATGGAATTTATATCTTGCTCGCTAAAATATGTGCGGTTTTTAAAATTACCGTCAATGCCGTTATTAGAGTTGTTTTCAAGCTTATTTAAAAACTTTGAATTTTCTTGCTGTAAAAAACGTGCATACTCGGGATTTTTTGCACAAAAGCGCTTAATGGCGTCTTCTTCCATTTTTTTAACTATTTGCGCAATTTTAACAAGTTCTTCTGTGTCAAATCCTGTATCAAGAGAATTCAGGTATTCAAACAATACTTCTCTGCCGCTGAAAAAATCAGGATTTTGGCTTAAAAATTCATCAAAAACGGCAGGTTTTTGTTTCTGAAGTGTGTTTATGCCTTTGTTTGGCATATTTGTTTGCGGCATGTTAATATTTGTATTATTTGTGTTAGAAGCTGTTTGCTTTGGGGCATTATTTAAGTACAAGGACTTTAAGAGTGTCTCTAACGATTCCCTCTGGCCGGATTGCATATTATTAAACGATGTGTTTTGACGTTGGTTATTATTTGCTTGCGGTACTGTGGCGTTGAGTGGTTGTTTAGCCAGAAGCGCCTTAAGCAAAAGTTCTTGGACCATATTATCTTTCATCTTATCCCTTCCTTTAACCTAGTTTACGTACGTCCCCTACGGGGACTTTTTTTTGAGCAAAGCCGATGCAATGCGTTAGGCTTTTGCATGACTTATGAGCAAGCTAATATTTTTTATATTTTGCATTTTAATACTGCAAGAGCTTTGGGGTTAAGTGCAAGAGCACCGTACGTATAAAGACCTCTTACAACGGTATCAAAAGACTGCTCTGCTCTTATTTGTTCAAATTTCTTTAATTGTGAAGCATAAGTTATGCCATCGGTTGTACCTGCCATAACTGTGTAGCTGCTGTCTTCTTCTTTTCCGATGTTGCTGCTTACAAATACGTCAAGTCCTGCTATTCTGCCGATTGAACCTTCTTTTTTAGCGTTATCGGATTCATTTGAAGAACCTGAGAATTGTTCGCACAATAGCAATACTTCCTCAATGTCAGGGTGAACTGCTACCCAGCCTTGTTTTTGAGGAGTGATAGCGCCTGAATTTTTAAGCAATTTGGCAAGAGAAACAAAAAGCGAGTATACGTTTTCAACTGTTATTGCAACAGGTTCTGAAGCATCGCCCTCGATTATGTTTCCTTCGTCTACATATTGATTCATAGAGAATATATATTTGTCAATTCCCTCGTCAATTGCTTTTTGCGCTTTTGTTAAAATAGAATCGGTTAATGAGATGTTTGTTTGCGCTTGTACAATATCAGGTACACTGAAAGCAAAGTATAGGCTTTGGTCCAGTTTGAGCGATTGGCTGGACACAGTTGCTGCGCTGTAGGCAGGTAGCGTGCCTGTGTAAGCTCCTGTAGCTACGCTTTCAGGAGTTGCGATTTTAATTTCGCTTGTGCCGTTATCGGCTTCTGCCTGATAATCTCGGTTTACACATTGCAGCATAGTGCAATTTTTGTCCAAACCTGCGTTAATTTTTTTACTCCAGGTTGTTACAATTAAGCTGCTGTAGTTTTGTGCCATGGTTTTTTTCCTTTCTTTTATCTACTGCCCCGCAACACAATAAGCGGGATTAAACATCGAAAATACGTATAAGTTGCAGGGTTTATTGAATTTAAAGCATTCGTCTTTAAATACCGCTTCAAATTCAAACCCCAGTTTTTCTATAAGATTTCTCGCAAGAGTGTTCTCTCCAACTATTTCAATAGAGAGTTTTCTTACTTTTAGCTCTTGAAATAAAAATTTGATTCCTTTTTTTGCAATTAAATACGAACCAAAGCCCCAGTAGGGTCTGGATATGCAAAAAGTAACTCTGGTGTCGATGCCGCCATATGGGGTTCTTTTTCCGTCATAAAGATAGAAAAAGCCGCCAAATTTTGCCTTTTTGCCAAGCATAATGCAGTATATGCCGTTTCTAAAGTGGCGAATAAATTTAATAAATTTTTCGGCATTGGCAAGATTGATGTTATAAAAATCGTCATCAAAAAGTCTTGAGTGGTATTTTGTACACAGTTTAAATAATTCGGGTAATTCTGCCCAGTTTGGTTTTTTAAATTTTATTTCAAATAAATCGCTTATTTTATCTATTTTCATTATTGCCTCATTTAATAATTTGTGCTATTTTTAAGTCGGAGAATGTCGATATGCAAAATGATGAAAAATTTCTTATTTTAGAACAATACAGAATTTACTCGGAAGCAAAAGAAGCTTTTACTACAAGGAATTTTCAAACCAACAGATTCTACCTTGTTTTGGCTTTGGTTTTGTTTTTGCTTTTGTATATATTTAATGCACTAACCCCATCGCTTATGCCTCTTGTAGTGGGCTCGGTGGTTGGTATGGCTGTGTGCGTTATGTGGTGGCTTAACCTTGACAGTTATCAATTTTTAATAAAAATTAAATATTCAAAAGTTCTTGAAGAAATGGAAACCATGCTTCCTACAAGCCCTTATAAAACAGAATTTAAAGCATTTCAGGAAGCTAAAAAGAACAAAAAAGCAATTGTATTTTCGGATTTTCAAAAGTTCCTTACAGTGGTTTTGTTCTGCTTGTTCCTTGTGATTTTTTCAAACAGCATAACTTTTGTTATACTGAACTTTACTAAGTCTTACTAACCAAAAGTTATTCTTGGTGCATCTTCAAAGGACTTGGGACCTGATGTTCTAAGATTGGTAATGGCGTTATAGTAGAGCGTTCTCCAGAAGTTGAATTTTGCAAAAGACGGATTTGCCTTTACCTTTATTAATGTTCCATAAACGAGAATCGGCTCAAGATAAGGCATTGGCAGAATGCTCGTGTCGTCGCTTTTTTCCATTTTTACTTTTTTTTGACCGTCTTTATCAAGTGCGTAAAGTTCTGAAACGTAGATGACACTTAGCTTTCTTTCATAATTTGCCGGTGTTGAGATAATAAGGTCACCTATGTTTGAGTAATAGTCACATCTGGAATTGTTGTCGGGTTTTAGCATGGTTGGGTGAATATATTTGTACTTTTTTGAGCCTTCCCAGACAGAGATTATTTTTCCAAAAAAGTCAGTCAAGATGTTGCTTTCGCCTTTTTGTACGACAACTTCTTTTTTTTCGATTTGAAAATCCCAAATATAAGAGCTTAAGACTTCCGAATTTGTTACGTTTATCAGGTTTAAAATTCTTTTGTGTTCTGATTTTTCTATTTCGTCAAAGCCTGAAACTTCCCTCCAGCTAAGTTCATTTAATACTTTTGTAAAAATTTCAAAATATGTGGGTCTTATTTGCATGGTGCTTTGTGTGCTCATTTATCCTCCTTTTTATACAAAACCGAGAAATTCGTACTTAAAGCCTCTGCAGACAAATTTATCCAGCCCTTCGCAATAAATTTTTGCGGCGAGTTTTTTGCCTCTTGTACTCAATCTCAAATCATCCAATAATTTATTTGCGCTTATTTTTATACTAAAGTCTGTAAAAACAGAGCTTTTTGTCCATATGGCGTGCATACCGAGCATTTGTTGAAACTCATAGTTTCCTTTTTCGTTTGTATCAGAAGTCATTTAATAACTCCTTAAATTCAATGCCTACGAGTTTGAAGCCATCGCCGCTTTCTTCTCCTTCAATATGCAGTGCTACACTGAGGTTTGAATCAAAAATCTGTACCCCTACCGTACTTTGATATGAACGTGCCCAACTGGGGTTATATGAAGTTTCAAAACAGTTGTAGGTGGTTTTTGGTTCATCAAGTGATGCCCATATAAGCGCTCCTTTTTCTGTGCTTCTTATGTACTCATGGTCAGTTCTTATCTCTTTTACAAAGTCTTTTGAAACACTGAATTTAAAGCGATTTTCGCCTGTTTCATCAAGCAGAAGCGCAAAATCCTCAATGATTTTTCTCTCAGAGGGTTTACCAAGGTGAAAAAACGGTGTTGAGAAGCTGAATTTTATGGGTAAACCGTCAAAAGTTGAACCTATGTTTTCCATTAAAATTCTGCCCTCAAAACAACCTGATATGACTTCAAAGTACACGCATGCGGCACAGGTGATGTTTTGTTCTTCCACTCTTTTTGTCCAGCAGTCGTTTGCAAAATCGTAAATCATTATTGTTTGGAAATATTGATTGCCCGGGTATGGCAGATAGAACCATATTTGGTTTTTCTTTTCATACGGGACGCAAAATGCTTCACTTATGCGGCTTTTGTCACATTCTTTAAATGAGCTTTCAACAGCCGAGGCTATATTTCCGCTCATCATAATTTGAGAAAGTTCGCCAACTTGCGAAAGCGCAAAAAGCCCGTCCGAGTTAAAAAAGTATTGTTTGTTGTTACAAGTGCATACTGCTTTTGGGCTCATTACCCCTTTGTCGGCAAATTTAACAACGGCAAAGTTATCAGGCGATGTGCCTGAGAGCAAGTATACTCCATCGGGCTTGAATATAGCCAAATTGCCACAGTAAAGAGCAAGAGCGGAAATTTTTGTAACTGACGAATGAAAATTTGCGATATACCCTGCGTCATTTTCACTTTCCCAATCGTCATATCGTCCCAATGCACTGTAATAAAGGGTTGAACCGGCTCCAATCCACAATCTTCCCACAAATGTGCTTATTGTTTCGGGAATCAAGGGCTCGCCTTTTGTGTTTTTGGCATTAAGGGGTTTGACTTTTTCTTCGCTTAAAGAAACATTGTAATAATACCCCTCACATTCTGAGGCAAAAAACACTATTCCATCTAAATATGTACTAAAATCTGCCGATGTGATTTGTTTTTCATAGTCAAAAATTAAAGAAGATGTTTTTGTAATATTGCTGTAGTGCTTTATTTTACCGTCGCTTCTGGCATAAACAAAGCCGTCTGTTCCTTTTGGATACTCGCAAATTCCAATTATTGCACAGTTGTCTTCAACGTCAACATCTAAAAGCGTTTGATTGCCTTGCATTCTCTCAACGCCTTGGTTTTTAAACAACTCAACATTGTAGCTGTCGTCCCAGTTGAGTTTTTTTGCGCCATAACCAAGCATTACTTTTGTTGCATTGGTATTTATACCGCCTGAAAAGTCATAAAAAGCCAGTTTATTATCGCTCATAATACCACCTTACTTTGTTTCTTATATAATCCCCCGCTTCTTGTGCTGTTATTTGGGGTTCATAGGGGATATATGTTATATCTATTTTTCCTGCACTTGTTGATTTTGGAAGCATCTTTCCTACTTCATAGTGTGTCATTACCGTGTCTTTTGTGACTTTTAGCCCATATTTTTTTAACAGTGTTGCACAATATGACCAAGCTGCTTCTCCTTGTACCCTTGAAAACGGGTAATTTCCTGTGTTTTGAGGGTTTTTATATTCCCACATCGAACAAATTGAAAGCCCTATGGAGCCTGTATTAAAGCCTCCGGTGTGTGCGGCATAGTGCCCGTCATTACAATTTAGGTTGTCTTCCGGTTTGTAGTTGCCTTTTAAAATGTCGCCGTTTTTGTCTACCAAAAAGTGATAGTGGCTAAAATCCGTTGATGACGGAGTATATTTCCCTCCAGTCCAA
Source organism: Candidatus Gastranaerophilales bacterium (assembly GCA_944325115.1). Taxonomy (GTDB): domain Bacteria; phylum Cyanobacteriota; class Vampirovibrionia; order Gastranaerophilales; family Gastranaerophilaceae; genus Galligastranaerophilus. The sequence continues at coordinate 9,506 of CALUYX010000017.1, forward strand.
TGTAGAATTATCCTTTTCATCTTCCGCTCCTGAAATTAAATCAAATACTAATTTTCCATGAATGCTTAAAAACTTTGAAACAGCCTGTGTTCTGTTTCTTGCGTGATATTTTAGGTATATTCTTGAGAGGTAGTTTTGAACCGTGCGAACGCTTAGTCCCAGAATATCTGCAATCGCCTGGTCTTTAAGACCCGTGCAAAGTAGCGATATTACTTGTGTTTCACGGTTTGTTAACCTCATTATTTTTCCTCTCTTGTTGATGAGTTTATTCATATCAGTAACCAAACGAAAAAAATAAATGTATTTTCCATAGTTAATTTTTGTTATTTAAAAACTTTTCCAAAACGCCTTTCAAAAGGCTAAATGCCAGTAAAGACAAAATATTTTGGGGCGTAATTTTTTTGAAGCGCGAAAAAAACGCAGCAATTTTGCACAACTTTTCCATAATACTCAATTCCTCGTTTTAAAAATTGCAGGCTTTAATTTGATATGGGGAGAGTGTAGCCTTTTTTGTATTAGATATACACATAATATCAAACAAATCGGTTTTGAAAATCACCAAAAATACCTGAGTAATTTTAGCTATATTGCATATACTAAAAATCCCAAAAACCCTTGCAGATGATGGATTTTTGGGATTGTTTAATTCCTAAATTTTTTATAAAAATGTTTATAATTTTACAAAAGTTTATAAAATTAAAACGGTACGGTATTTTCCTGAATAAACTTAAAGAGTTGGTATTCGTCCTGTTTTTCGGGCGGTTTGTCTTTTTCTCTTTCAAGACGGTCTTTTTCTTCTTGAGTTTCAGATTTAAGTTGAATCATCTTTTCGCCGTCACGTCTGCCAAATACATTAAACTTGAAGCCGTCTATTAAACCGTATTCCGTATCTGACTTGTACGTACCTATGTTTACGGCATAAGCACTGACGGATGTTGCAAGAAATATGGCAAGAAGCAATATACTTTTCATTTTCTTCATATAATTATTTTATCATAGCTGCTTCATTATAACAAATGATGAAAAAAATCCTTTTTGGGTATTTAATATATTGTATGTACGATTATGATTTTGAACAGGAAGATAAAGACTTAAAAAAAGTAGGGCTCGAACTTATGTTTATGACGCCCGAGAAATGCTCTTGTGACGAGGGCATTAGCGCTGTCGAACTGTCAAAATTATTGGGCATTAACCTTGATATAGTGAAACGTAAACTAAAAATACTCTATGACCATAATATTGTGCGTGTAATAGGCATAAATCCTAAATTATGGAAATTTGACGAGTATAGTTTCCAAAGAATGGATGAAGATGACCCTGTGTATCAGCTTTTATGTTCTTTTGATGATGTGGATTTTGACAGGTATTTTCAATATTGATAAAACTAAACGAAGAGATTGAACTTAACATAGAAAAACTTACATATGGCGGACTTGCTCTGGGGCGATATTTTTGCGAGGAAACGCAGAGTAATATTGCAGTGTTTGTAAAAAATGCCGCACCGCAAGATAAGCTAAAGGTAAAAATTGTAAAATTAAACAAGCGCTATGCTACAGCGCAGATAGTTGAAATACTTGAACCTTCGCCATACAGGCTAAAGCCTTTTTGCCCTCTTTTTAATGCTTGCGGCTCATGTGCTTATCAATATGTAGAGTATGATTATTTGCTTAATCAAAAAAATAACATGCTAAAAGAAGCTTTTATGCAGCTTGATTATGATGTTGATTTTCTTGAGCCCATAAAAAGCTTAAAAGACAGAAACTATAGGCACAAAGTTCAATACAGAGTTTCACAAACAAAAAATTCAAAACGTCTTTTGGTGGGTTATTACAAAGAAAAAACTCACGATATAGTTAATATAAAATTTTGTCCCATACAGCCTCCCATAGCTGATTCTATGGCGCAATTTGTTCGTGATAATTGGAATCTTGGCGCTTATGTTGAAAAGACTCATAAAGGGCTCCTAAGAAGCTTTATAGTGAGATTTTCAAGTGATTTAAAAAGTGCACTTGTAACTTTTGTGTTGAATATTTCACGTGATGATTTTACCTCTCAAAAAGATGGTGTTGAGAATTTCTGTGCAAAAATGTCAAAAGAATTCCCTGAAATTAAAGGTATAGCGCTTAATTTTAACTCAATAAAAACAAATTGTATCTTGACTAATGATTATGAATATATATCGGGGCAAAATTATATAAACGAAACACTCTGCGCTGAAGATGGCACTAAAAAAACTTATAAAATATCTCCGGATAGCTTTTTTCAGGTGAATCCTTATTGCGCGGCAAGTATTTTTGATGAGGTCAAAAAGAATATAAAAGAAGACTCAACAATTTTAGATGCATACGGCGGTGTCGGCTCTATTGGGATTTGGGTTTGTGATAAGGCAAGAAAAATATATCTTGTTGAAGAAAATAAACAGGCCGTTGATGATGCAAAGTTTAATTTTAAGCTAAATGAGTGTAAAAACTATGAAGTATTTCTAGGTGATGCTAAAGAATGCTTTAGAAAGTTTTTAAAACAAGGCAAAAAATTTACCCATGTGATAATAGACCCGCCAAGGAAGGGTTCTGATAAAGAAGCCCTTGAAGCACTTTCAAAACTAAGTGATTCAATTATATATGTCAGCTGCAACCCCTTGACGCTTGTGCGTGACATAAAGTATCTTGAAACACTCGGCTTTAGAGCAAAAACTACAAGGGCTGCGGATATGTTCCCGTATTCTTATCATATAGAATCGGTTACGGTGATAGAACGTGTGTAGAAAGTTTGTATTAAAAACTCTGGGCTGTAAAACAAATGCGATTGAAGGACAGATAATCTCGCAAGCGCTAATTGGTCTTGGTTATACTGAAGTTAGTGATTTTAGGGAAGCGGACATTTTTATATTAAATTCTTGTTCTGTCACCTCGCACAGTGATTCTCAAAGTGCTTATCTTCTTAATCGAGCAAAGCGTGAGAATCCCATGATTAAAAATGTTTTAACGGGATGTGTGGCTCAAACTATAGATATGCACGAAAAATTTGACACACAAAATATCGATTTAATACTTGGGAATAACGAAAAACAAGACATAGAAAAATACATTTCTTCTTTGTTTGTGCAACATGATTTAAAATATGTAACCGATATTTTTAGCGTGGATAAATTTAATAATAAAATTGTTCAAAACCCTTATCAAACGCGCCCGAGCATAAAAATACAGGAAGGCTGCAACAACAGATGTTCCTATTGTATTATTCCATATGCAAGGGGTAATTCCCGCTCAAACAGTATTGAAAACATCATCTCACAAATTGATATATTAACAAAAAACGGCACCAAAGAAGTTGTTCTGACAGGTATTCACATAGGGCAATGGGGTTTAGAGTTTGGATTGGAGCTGGTTGATTTACTCTATGAAATAGAAAAAAGCCAAATTTCGCGCTTTAGACTGGGGTCTTTGTATGTTAATGAAATTGATGACAGGTTGTTTGAATTTTTAATAAATTCAAAAAAATTCTGTCCGCATTTTCACTTATCTTTGCAGTCTTTGTGCGATAAGACACTTAAAAATATGAACAGGAGTTATTCAAGTGCTCATGCGCTTAATATTATAGACAAATTGTATAAGGCTTTTGATGAACCTTATTTGGGCTGTGACATTATAGCAGGTTTTCCTGATGAAACAGATGAAGATTTTAAAATAACGTATGATAATCTTAAAAATTCAAAAATAAGCTACATACACGCTTTTCCGTATTCTAAAAGAGAAAATACTCCCGCTGCAACTATGGAAAATCAGGTGCCGGATGTTGTTAAAACTTCCCGTACAAAGAGCCTGATTGAACTTTCAGGCATGCTGCACGGTTTGTTCCTTGAAAGGAATAAAAATAAAACTCTTGAATTGTTGTATGAAAGAAAATCTAAAAAAACAGGTTTATATAGCGCTGTTACAAGAAATTACATTAAGGTGTTTATTAAAGATGCAAGAGATGATTTAAGAAACACTCTTGAGGTGCGCAGTATGAGCGATTTTGAAAAACTATATTAAGAAATGTTTCAGAAAATATATATTTTTTATCTAAAAAGTCAATAAAAAAGATAACCTGTTTTTTATTATAGTAAGAGGAATTATTTAAGAGGAAAAAAGAGAATGTATACACAGGCTCAAATCAATGAAAACATTGAAAACTTTTTTATTGTTAATTCTGCAGTTAATGAATATAAAAGCTCACAAGCTGCAATAACAGTTGCAATCAAGCCGCCTAAGAAAAAGGTTTACCGCAGCATGGAAAAACTTCTTAAGGAATGTTATTTTATAGGTTCTCTAAAGTATGGGAATAACTTTATAGCCTAAAAATCGTAATTTTGAATAAAACCGCAACGATTTTTAGTATCTTGAGAATAAGTTCTTTTAACTTTCTTTTCGGAATTTTTTTTCTGTTTTTTTTCTTCCTTAAGTGCGTTAATTCTTGCTAAATCGCCCTTGGGGCTAAATTTATTAAGGCACTTTGCGCAAACAAAGCCCGACTTTTGTTCATCTTCTATCTCAATGCCGCAAAATCTGCATTTGATAGCTAATTTGGGCAGTATGGAAAACAGGCGACCCTTGTCAATTAAATCACCGAGTTCACTTTTGTCTATGTGTAATTCGCTTATAATTTCTTCAATAGTTGTCTTGCCTTCTTTTTTGCTTACATAAGCTTTAATTTTTTCAACAAGCTTAAGTTCTGCTTTAAGGCAGTTGTCACAAATATCTCTGGAGCCTCTTATAAAAAGAGAACCGCATTTTTTACAGTTAACTAATTCACCTTTTTGACTCATAGTAATATACTAACAGTTTTTTTGAACATTTACAAATAAAATTAATACTTGTATTAATTGAATTTTAATTATAGAATAAATTAATAAAGCCAGTCTCATCTTTTAGTTAGGGAGAATTTTAATTATATTGTCTATTTTTCTGATGGAAACATACTATAAGGCCAAGAAGGAAATTTTTTATGTATACTAACAAATGCACAAAATGCGGCAAGGAGTTTGAAACAAAAAACCCCAAAAGAGTTATATGTCCGGAGTGTTTATATCCTGACAGAACTCCTATACTTCAAGACCCGTCTTCACAAAGCGCATCTGTGCCGAGTCAGTCGACTCAATACCCGAGAAGCTATAGCGCAGGAACAGGTAACGAGGGTAATTACAGAAGATTTAACAAAGACCAGAATCGTCAAGGCGCAAGACCTAATTTCCAAAGAAGAGATGGCGGATTTAACCAACAAAGACGTCCTCGTCCTAACAACAACAGACGTCCTCAGCGCCCTCAAGGCAAACCAAAACCTTTACTCGTTAATAAAGAACAACTTATGCAGATTGAAGAATTGTACAAAAAGATGCTTCCTCTGCCAAACCCCGATGCTCATGAAGTAATAGGAGAAAAAATCGGTCTTGAGCCCAAAAAAGTATTTTTTGGCATAAATCTTATAAGACAAAAGATGATGCTGCCAAAAATTGCTTATCCGAAAAGAAAACTTGCCATAACTCCTGATCAGTTAATGGCTATTAAAAACTTATATGAACCTCTTTTACCGCTGCCGCCTATAGGATGTCACAAAATCCTTGCTGCACAGCTTAAAATGGATGAATGGAGAGTGCATGTAGGCATCGGTCTTGTCAGAAAACAAATGGGACTTGAGCGTTGGAACCAAGAAAGGCAAGACGCGCCTGAAGAGTATAGAAAGAAATCAGAGTAATTTCTTTATAAAACTTAACAATAGTACTTATATCTTGCAAAAAAAAATCTTTAGAAGTTTTCTACGAACAGAGCATGTGCGCAGGATTGGATAATGAGATTAACAAGTACACCTGAGGTTTTTAAGAATTTTTCAACAACAAGCGGGTTGCAAAATAATACTACTCAACAGACAAATGATAAGAATTCTACAGACAGCACTTCAACAACTTCAAATTTAGCTGTCTATGATGATAAGGATTTTCTTAAAACAAAAAAGAATCATAAAGTCGCCAAAGGGCTTCTTTTGACCGCAGGTGCCATTGTTGCGGCTTCTTTTGTGATACCTTTTGCCAGACATAATTTATTTAGCGAAGTAAATCCTGCAGATATTGATATAACTAAAAATACAGCTCTTGCAAAAAGAGGTTTCATCGTTTTTTCCGACCAATTGGAAGTAAGAAGAAGGATTGTAGGCAATCGCATAAAAGACGGTTTTAAAAAATTTAAAAATATGATAGCAAGCAATGTATTTGCTTATACTGAAAAAGAGCGCAATGATACTTTGCCGCCGTTAGGCGAAGCGCCTCAAAATTGCGTAAATGGTCTAATCAAATGGATTCATGCTGCCGCAGAAGATATAATAACTATGTGTCATAAAATTGACATTGACTACAGTCGTTTTGGCGGCAAAAAATAGTAAAATATGATATTATGTCTTTATGACAAAGATTAAAAGCACGGTTTTTTGCGATTTTTTAAAATTAAAAAATGTCATAGAAAACGCCGGTTTTGATTTGGAAAAGCAAGTTTTTCCGGTTTCGCTTGCTTGTATTTTCAGCTATTTTCTGCCTCTTAGGCTAAAGTTTGCGAGCGAATCTTTTGTTGCTTATGACAAGGAAAAAATCTTAGGGTTAATAAGTTTGGAGAAAGATGAAAGAAGCAGTTCCCGCTTTAAAATAACAAGAGTTTTTCTGGAACAGAATTCTTTTGATGTGGGAAAATTGCTTGTAGATTATGTGATAGCAAGATATTGCGCCATGGGAGCGGTTTCTTATCAGGTTGTCGTTGAAAACACAAAAGTCGACTTGTTATCTCTTTTTATTGACGGGTGCGGTTTTAGAAAAAATGCTCAGGAATATGTTTATCTTGTTAATTCAAACGATTTTATAAATAAAGACAACTCTTGCCTTGAGGGTTTTAAGTTTTATAAAAATATTCGTACATCAGAGGTTTGCAGACTGTATAATTCAAACATTAATTCCTATCAAAGGCATAGTTTTTCTAAAACCAAACAGCAGTTTGAACCTTTAATTGCGTATGGCATGAGCGAGAAAACATCCTTTTCTTATGTCTTGGAGGATGAGCAAAAAGGCAAAATATACGGCTATTTTTGCATTTCAACATATAACAACTCGGATTATATTTTGGATTTTGTGTTAGATTCTCCGTTTGAAATTTATTTTGATGATGCACTTTCTTTTGTTGCTAAAGTTTTGAACAACAGGACAAAAAATTGGAATTTGTATGTAAAAATTAAAAGCTATTTTGCAAATTATACTGCGTTTAAGGAATATTTTGAAACAAAAGGCAATTCGCTTGTAAAATCGGGCAGCATATTAACAAAAGATTATTTGCAAGAGATAAAAGAAAATAATCTTTTAAAGAATGCAAAAATTGTATTTAATGACATTACGCCGGCATTTAAAACGGGCTCAAAGTAAGCTATATCCTTGGTTTTAGGTTAAACAGTTCAAAGTCTTCAAAATCATCAGGTTCCATAAAAAATCTTGAAACTCCTATGGGAATGATTTTGAACTTTGCGTCTTGTTTCTTTTCGTATTTTAATCTAAATGCCGATGTGCATACGAGTTTATTTTTGTAGTTGAATGAGTCGATTTTTTCAAGAAATTCCATTGCATTATACACATTTCCATCCATTTTAATGGCGTTTATGCACATGGAAAACTCAGACTCTATGTCTTTTGATTCGTTTTCTTTGTTGAATTTCTTTATTTCTTCAAGAAACTGCATTATAAAACTGTCAAAGCGCTCAAAATCGTCACACACAAGGAATAATTTGTCAGATATTATGCCTTGTGAATTTTTATATTTTGAACTTATGTCTTTTATTATGTGTCCATAAAAGTTTTTCCTTAAAAGGTCAAATTCGCCTTTGCGACTGACTGCAAGGTTGTATGCGGGTTTTAGAACAAGATTGAACAATATTGCAAATCTTGAGTGTCTGTCTACCTCGCTTTCCAGTTCTTTTTTAATTGAGGCATTTATGGACTCTATTTCTTTGTTCTTTTTGTTCATTTTTTGAGTTTCTTCAAAATTGTAAAGGTCTATTGTCCTTTCTGCAAAGAAATCAAATATATAGTGAAAAACAATAAAAAGACCCGAACAGACAATGTAAGACATGTCTATATCTCTGCCGCCGTAATCAATGTTAAATGGTAATATGCCCCTTGCAATTTCCGCAAAAGGTTCAAAAGGCAGATTAAGAGTTGTATATATTGAAAGACCGGAAAAACTTATTACCCATAAAAGCGCATAGAAAAATGAGATAACAGGGCATAGCACTTTTAGTATTATAAAAAAGTTATACAAAGAAGTGTAGAATTTTTTCATTTATATTTCCATATTATCAATAAGTCTTGTATCTGTGGGAGGAATTTTTGCCGCAATCAGCATAAGAGCTTTTTTGTCGGTTTCTTTCCAGTCCTCAAATGTTTCAGGGTTTACTATCTCAACATAGTCAACATTTGTACCCTCAAGTATTTTAAGCGCACTGTCACAGAGCAGCTGTTTGTCATTTACACCTTTTTTGCGCAATTCTTTGGCGTAATTAAGCGCTTTGCTTAATTTTAGTGCGTCATTTCTTGCTTCATCGCCAAGGTAACTGTTTCTGCTTGAAAGTGCCAGTCCGTCCTTTTCTCTCACAATTGGACAAGGGATAATTTCGACGTTAAGATTAAGGTCTTTTACCATTTTTTTAATTATGAAAAGTTGCTGAGCGTCTTTTTGTCCAAAATATGCTCTTGTGCATTGTGATATATTAAAAAGTTTGGATACAACCGTTGCAACTCCGTCAAAATGTCCGGGGCGACTTTTGCCGCAAAGTTTATTTATAGCTGAATATGGCGGGCAAACAAGAGTTAATTCCTTTGTGTCTTGATACATTTCATCTACTGAAGGCGCAAAAACAATGTCTGCTCCAAGTTCTTCTGCCAGTTTGGCGTCTTTTTCAAGAGTTCTGGGGTATTTGTCAAAATCTTCATTTATTCCAAATTGTACGGGATTTACAAAGACGCTGACTATAGTAAAATCATTGTCCTCAACACTTTTTTTAATCAGACTGCCATGACCCTGATGTAGTGCTCCCATAGTAGGTACAAGCCCTATGCTAAGAGCTTTTTTGTCTTTTAATATGTCTTTTAATTCGCTAATTTTGTGTACTATTTTCAAGTTTTTCAACCTCTTTGCTATCAAGTGTAAAACTTTCCGAGATACTCGGGAAATTGCCTCTTTCAACATCGTTGCAATAAGCACGCGCAACATTAAAGATTATATCTTTCAGGCTTGAGTACTGGCGTGCAAATTTGGGGCAAAAGTTGTCGTATTTTCCCAAGATATCATCACTTACAAGAATTTGTCCATCACAGAATTTACCGCCTCCTATTCCAATTGTAGGAATATTAAGGTTTTCGCTTATGTATTTTGATGATTCTTGCGGTACCATTTCAAGCACAACCGAAAATGCTCCCGCTTTTTCAAGTTCTTGTGCCATTTTTAGTAATTCTTTTGTTTTTTGGGCATCTTTACCTGATACAAAATGCCCACCTATAGCGTTTATGTACTGAGGCGTGAAGCCCAAATGACCCATAACCGGGATTCCGTTTTGTGTAAGGTGCTTTATTACATTTATGATATAAGGATTAGCCCCCTCAAGTTTAACGGCTTGTGCGCCGTTTTGAATAAACTTGCAAGCATTTTTTATGGCTTCTTCAATTGATACCTGATAAGACATAAAAGGCATGTCGGCAACTACAAGGGCTTCGCTTGTGCCTTTTGATACAGCTTTCGTAAACACGAGCATTTCATCTATGCTTACTTCGTTTGTTGAGCCGTATCCAAGTGCGACTTGTGCCAGAGAATCTCCTATAAGGATGATATCAACTCCTGCTTTGTCAAAATACTTAGCGGTGGAATAGTCATATGCAGTCAATGCAGTGATTTTTTTCCCTTGCTTTTTAAAATCAATAATCTTTTTTGCCGTTTTTTTCATAATTCACTATTTTTTAACAGTTAAATGTTTTTTTTGCGCTTTTTTATACCACCAGTATATTGCCTTAGCCAGTCTTGAGGGTGAGTGCCTTACAAGACCTTCTTTGTTGTTTTCTATTAACTTGTTCATAACTATCTCAAGTCCCATTTTTTTAAGTCTTGAGGTGTCAATTTCTACAGGAAGAGAATCCGCTTCTTCATACTTTTTAGCAAGGTTTTGCGGCATAAAGTTGTTGATTAAAATCGCATCAAACAGTTTTTTATCAACAATTCCTGTAGCAAGTTTTGCATGTTTAAACAAAACTTCAGCATGGTCTGCTGCAGAGTAGTTGTCTGTTTCGCCGGGTTGGGTCATGACGTTACAAACATATATTTTTTTAGCTTTAGAGTTAAATATTGCAGCTGATATTTCTTTTACAAGAAGGTTTGGAGTAATTGAAGTATAGAGGCTGCCGGGTCCAAGTACGATTAAATCCGCATCGTTAATTGCCTCAATTACATCTTGTGAGGGTTTGCAGTTTTTGGGCTCGCAAGAAAGCTCTATGATTTTTTTGCCAACTTCAGGGATATGACTTTCGCCTTTTACAATTGAGCCGTCTTCCATTTTTGCTACAAGACGCATGTCATCTGTTGTTGCAGGAAGAACTCGACCTCTTATTAAAAGAACTTTAGAAGATTCTTTAATAGCGCTTATCATATCTCCGCAGATATTTGACATAGCAGTTATAAATAAGTTGCCAAAGCTGTGCCCCTCAAGTCCTTCACCTGTTTTAAATCTGTATTGAAAGAGCTTTGTTACTATATCTTCATCATCTGCTAAAGCAGCGATACAGTTTCTTATGTCCCCAGGGGGCAATATTCCCATTTCTTCTCTTAATCGACCTGATGAGCCGCCGTCATCACCAACTGTTACAATGGCTGTGATGTTGTTTGTTATTTTTTTAAGACCCTTGAGCATGGTAGATAGACCTGTTCCGCCGCCTACAGCAACGATTTTTGGTCCATGGTCAAGTTTCATTTTGCGATAAATTACTTCACCAAGTGATTTTTGTTTTCTTTCTTCATTTAAGCCAAGAGTTGTAAAGTTTGTTTTTTTCCACGCTTGAATAAAAATAAATGCTCCAAGCAGGATGAAAACAACACCCACAGGCTCAGATGGCATAATATGTACTATTTTTTTTGCCGTTTCAACTATAAAATAGATTGGCTCTAATCTGAATAAAAACGTTAATCCGAGCGCTGCAAGAACGGAGCCTATTATGATAAGGGCAAACCATCTTTTAACCTTAAGACCCGGAACAAGCCAAATAGCATCTTTTGGTATTTTTACTTTTCTTTTAAAAATTTTCATAATACCTAAATTTGACCTCCGACACGATTGTAGTTAACAGGAGTGGGTTTAAGCACTTCGCGCGCACGTTTTGCACTTTCAATGTCTTTAAAATGAAGAGTATCAGGCTTTATTTCAAGCTCTCTTATTTGCCTTATTGTGCCAAAATCTTCAAAATTTACTTCGTAAGCACATTTTATACCCGCTTCTTTTTCAAGTATTTCTTTTGTTTCGGGGTTATTTACGTATAGATTTAACCAAGGGTTATATTTTTTTATCGCAAGGGCAACTTTCTTTGCAAATTCGATGTTGTTGTTCATTTCATCTTTCATTGCCCCATGGAGTCTTGCATGCTCAATTTCAAGCCCCATAGCTTGCGCAAATGAAGCTATAGCGCCTATTTGATAAATTACGGTTGTTTCAATTTCTTCATCTGTAAGTTCAACTTTTCTTGAACCAAAGCCCTGAATATCCTGATAACCAATGTGAGCACCGATTGAAACATCGTTATTTTTTGCAAATTCTAATGCTCTTTTAATGCTCAATGGGTCGCCTGCGTGAAACCCTGCAGCGATGTTAATTGAGCTCATATATTCTGCAGTCTTTAGCTCCTGCTCGTTTTTGTATACACCATATTCTTGTGCGCAATCACAGTTAAAATCAAACACTAATTTCTTCCTTATCAATCCTCTAACTGATTATGTAAAGATTATACAACAAAATGTTTAATTATGTTAACTGCTTATTGAATTTTCATACATTTTAATTATGTGTTAAAAATTCTATCGCCTGCATCGCCAAGACCGGGGACAATGTAGCCTTTAGCATTTAATTCTTTATCTATTGAGCAGGTAATGATTCTAACTTCATTGAATGTGGAACTCAAGCGTTCAATGCCTTGAGGTGCGGCAAGAAGGCAGACAAAAGTAATATTTTTTTGCGGTATGCCTTTCTTAACAAAATTGCCAACCCCGTCAACCGAAGAATTTCCTGTTGCAAGCATTGGGTCAAGAACAAATACGTAAGTATTTTCAGGGTCTTTTGGTGCTTGAGAAACTTTGTTGTAATACCAAACAGGCTGTAGGGTTCTTTCATCTCGATACATGCCAAGGTGATGAATGTGCGCCTGCGGCATCATTTCTTGTGCTACTTCGCAAAACATCATACCTGCGCGCAAAATCGGGGCAATTATAATATTCAAATCTTCTTTTATGACATCATTTTCGCATTCGCAAACAGGGGTTTTGATTTTTTTAGTTTGCGTGGGAAGGATTTTTGAAGCTTCAAGAAAAACCGCATATGAAATGCGTCTTAGCGCACATCTGAATTTTTCACCGTCTGTCTTCTCATCCCTTAATACTGCAAGATTGTGCTTTACAAGCGGATGGTCGATAACACAAATATTTTTTTCTACAGTTTTCATAAAAAATCATTCCTTTTTTGCTCTAGTAATATTCTACACTAAAAAACCCTGAAAAGAAAAACTTTTCAGGGTTTAGAAAAATATTTGTGTTTATCTAGTCTGCATAAAGAGGTGCAAGTCTTTTTTCCTGCTGAGGAATAACACCTTCTTCAATAGGAAGATAAACTCTGTAGTCAATTTCAGGGAAACAGTTGTCGATTGACTCAATTGCAACGAGTTCATCGTTGTTGATTGAATTGTTTTCAATCATGTCTGCAATTTTTTCAAATCTTTCAACGTGCTCTCTGAATCTGTCTGTTGCATAATCTTTAGCTTGCCATGTTGTAATTAGGAACGGCCAGTCTGAGCTTTGTAAAAGCAGATTTTCTCTTGCAAGTTGATTTAGTGCTCTTAAGAGAAGCTTATCCTCAGGCTGTTTTTCGTATTTTGCAACGATATCTATTATTCTTTTTTCGCAAGCGTGAATAATGGGCCACATCCACTCTGTTAGGTGGTTTTGCCATACCCAGAAGTGTCCGCCTTGACCCCAGCTTGATTCGGGGATTTGAATAGCTTCCGTTGGCGGGTGAGCTTTTAGGTATTCGCCTGCTGTCATTCTTTCAACTTCAGGCAGGTATTGGTTGAATTTTTTAATAACTTGTTTAATAAATTCAACACCTTCAAACCACCAGTGACCGTATAATTCCGTATCAAATGATACCATTACAAGACCTTCTTTACCGTTATTTGCCATTTTGTAGTCATTTAACAAGTGGTAAATAAGAGTTGTGTAGTGGTCTGAGTTTGAATTAACCTGACTCATTGCAAGTACAGGGTCGTAGAGCATTTTGTCCCCAAGGTCTGTAGTGGATGAAGTTATTCTCCAGTAATGCATACCCGAGTTCGGGTCTTTTCTGTGGAATTCTCTATAGCAGCCATCTCCCGGATAACCGTCTGCTGCTGACCATACCTGAAAACCTGCTCTGTCATTTCTACCCATCACGGCTACCTGTGCATCCGGTAACCAGTATGCACTGTAGGTATCGTATCCCGTTTTTTCTCTTTGAGGAAGCGGGATGTATTCAATGTTTCCGTAAACTCCGATTGTTCTTCTGTTTCCTATTGAGTTACCGCCTTCAATAACGTGAGATTCCGTAAAGAAGTACTCTATGTCGTTATTTTGAAGTGTAACTTCAATAGCGGGACGCCATTTTTTCTTGCCGTCTTTTCCTATAAATTCATATCCTTGTCTGTAGGCACATTCAGGCAGCCAGCAGCCTTTTGCTTTTTTGCCGAAAAGGCGTTTTGTAGTGTCTGAACCTACTTTAAATTGTGCATTTAAGTTTGTATCGGTTGCTAAAAGAGGTGAAAAACCGTGTGTTGCACCCGATGTTGTGATTTCTATACAGCCCAAATCTTGGAATTTTTTAAATCCTGCAATAAGGTCTTTGTTAAACTTGTTGATAAACAAATCCTTGATATGGTTAAACCAATCAAAGTAGTATTTTGCAAGGTATTTAAGGTGCTGAGAGTGCGCAACCTCAGGGTCGGGATAGCGTTCTAAGTCACCTGATACGGCTTCAATTCGTGAGTCAAGGTATTTGATGAAGCCCTCTTTTAAGTGTTCATCATTTAACTGTTCTGCAAGTATAGGAGTAATACCTACCGTAAGTTTTGCTTTAATTCCTTCATCATACAATTCAGAAATTATGTTAAGCAAAGGAACATATGTTTCTGCCATACATTCATAAAGGTTCTCTTCCCCGAAAGGCCACATACC